>CAZBEY010000058.1:0-12735 GCA_964491015.1 uncultured bacterium
CCGAATATCTTTATTTAAATTTTGATTTAATGTTTAACGGGTTCAGCCTTATTTTACCCTTGCATTAACTACAGAAATTGAATTGAAAACATCTTCAGAAAAACGACAATCTATTGAACAATACCGGCAGCACGTCTCCAGTGGAAAAACAGCATTTTTTGAAAAACACGGTATGGGTTTCGTCATGGGAAATCGTGAAAAATCAACCCTGATCGATGTGGATGGGGATAAATCACTTTTCAATCTCCATTGCAATGGCGGCGTGTTCAATCTGGGACATCGAAATCCGGAAATTGTTAAAGTCCTGAATGAGGCGGTGAATAAACTGGACATCGGCAACCACCATCTCATAAGCAAAGAAAGAGCCGAATTGGCATCCATGCTGGCTGATCTCATGCCGAGCGATTTGAATATAACCATTTTTGGTGTTGGCGGCGGAGAAGCGGTGGATACCGCCATCAAAATTGCCCGGGGATATACGGAAAGGCAAAACATTATTTCTGCAAAGGGCGGATATCATGGCCATACAGGACTCGCCCTGGCTGCGGGAGATGAGCAGTATCGAAATCCTTTTAGATCCCGTTTACCGGGATTTGAACAAGTCGCCTTCGGTGATCTGGATGCATTGTCCCATCGCATCAACGGTGAAACAGCTGCCGTGATCCTGGAGACTATTCCGGCAACATTGGGAATAAAAATTCCGGATATGGAATATTTGCAAGGTGTCCGATCCCTATGCGACCAGGCGGGGGCGCTACTGATCATGGACGAAGTTCAGACCGGATTAGGTCGAACAGGGAAATTATGGGCATTTGAATATTTTGATATTTTACCGGATATCGTCGTGTTGGGAAAAGGACTTTCCGGGGGGATTTATCCCATATCAGCCACCGTCATTCGCAAACCGCTAGAGCGGGTATTTCAACCGGATCCGTTTATTCATATTTCCACCTTTGGTGGTGCAGAAATCGGCTGCCGGGTTGCAAAGAAGGTTCTTGAAATATCTTCCTCTTCTGAATTTTTAGCCCACGTCAATGAACTCGCAATCGAGTTTGAAAAAGAATTATCATTTTTACAAAAAAAACATAAACGGTTTTTCCTCGGGATCAGACAATTGGGACTAATGATTGGACTCAAACTAAAGGATGAATTCTCCGGACCCATTTTGACCAAAACAGCCTATGACCATGATTTACTCATGGTTTATGCCAACAATGATCAATCCGTTTGTCAATGCTTACCTCCGCTGGTCACGGATTTGGATGATTTACCTATGGTTATTAGCAGATTAGATGGTGCCCTTACATCAGCCAAGCGCTTACGTCCCATTGTTCAAGGGAAACAATTCATTAGTAATCTCGTAAAGAAAGGATAAAAATATCAATGGGATCGACCCATCAAATAATTCAGGAATTCGAAGAAGGATTGAATGCAAATCATTTGGAATTGTCAGAAGTTAAAGCACAAGTCCTGGGGTATGGTGAAATATCCACCGTCTTCCAGATCAATGGGTTGGATGAAGTGGCTTGTAAAAGAATACCATTATTCAACGCCAAATCCGAAGCTGAAGTTTATGAAAAAAATTACAATTCCTATTGCGATCACCTCAAAAATGCTGGATTAACATTAGCCAAAAGCCATACGGAAATATTTGCATTATCCCATAAGCCGGTGACTCTATATATTGTTCAGGAAAAACTTTCTGTGGATCAATTTGCTCATAAATTGATTCACACTCTTTCAAATGAGGATGTCAAGGAAGTAGTGCAGTCCATCGTCAGGGAAATTAAAAAGATCTGGGATTTCAATGACAAAAATGGACCCGGATTGGAAATCGCCCTGGACGGTCAACTTTCCAATTGGGTTCGTCAGGGAAACCAATATGTATATATTGACACCAGTACACCTTTATTCAAAATTGACGGAAAAGAACAGCTGGATCCTGAATTGTTTTTAAAAACAGCTCCTTCTTTTTTACGGTGGATCATTCGTTTACTATTCTTGCAGGATGTGATGGACCGGTATTATGACCTCCGGTCTGTACTTTTGGATTTAGCTGCCAATCTCACCAAAGAACAACGACAGGATTTAATTCCGTCTGTTCTGGAGATCATTAACGACCATTTGGGAGAAAATGATAACCCCATTGATGAAAAGGAAGTGGAAAAATATTACAAGGAGGATAAACTTATCTGGACGCTTTTCCTGGCATTTCGCCGGTTTGATCGTTGGATTCAAACCAAACTTTTTCGCCGATCCTATGAATATATTTTGCCTGGAAAAATAAAACGGTAGTTAGTTTTGCCATTTTCATCAGACAAAATTTGTTCAATGTATTTTCATCATGATCATTATCTACGCGTATGGAGGATTATTTTTACTTCATCCGCTTTAATCAGGGGCGGATTAAATGTGTGATACATTTGTTGCGCTGAATGGCAGTACTTCAGATGGATCTGTTATTTTTGGGAAAAATAGCGACCGGGAACCCAACGAAGCCCAATCTTTGGAATACCATCCACCCCAAACACACGCGTCAGGAGAAACACTTAACTGCACCTATCTTACCATTCCACAGGTATCGGAAACCAATGGCATTTTAATTAGCCGGCCTTTCTGGATGTGGGGAGCAGAAATGGGAATCAATGAATACGGTGTAACCATTGGGAATGAGGCTGTATTTACAAAAATGCCTGCTGATAAAGGCAAAGTACTTACAGGAATGGATTTGCTTCGTTTAGCGCTGGAACGGGCAGAATCCGCTCCCCGGGCTTTGGAAATTATGACTGAATTATTGGCTGAATACCACCAAGGCGGCATTTGCGGATACACCGATAAAAATTTCACCTACCATAACAGTTTTATTATCACCGATCCCACGGAAGCCTGGGTATTGGAAACGGCGGGACATCTCTGGGCAGCCCGGAGAGTGCACCATTTTTATGCCATTAGTAATGGTTTGACTATCGGAGAGGAATTCGATTTATCCCACGAGGATTTGATCCCTTACGCACGAAAAAAAGGCTGGTTGAAAACCGGCAAAACATTTCATTTCGCTAAATATTATTCCGATTGGTTTTATACTGCATTTTCCAAATGTAAACTACGACGGAACCGATCCATCGAGTTGGCAACCACACTTGGGAAAATGGATTTACTAAATGCATTTGCTCATTTAAGGGATCATGGTGGTGATTCATATAAACCGGATAAACATTTTTTCATGAATCATATTTGCGCCCATTCCGCCAATGATATTTCCAGGAAAGCCTCCCAATCGGTTGCTTCTTTGGTAACCCATTGTTCTGAAGGTTTTATGACGGCGTGGCACACCGGTACATCTTCTCCATGCACGAGCCTGTTTAAACCGATTGATGTTTCGAATGCGCAATTACCCGATTATCGAACACCCGGGGATTTTTATGATTCAGCCTCGCTCTGGTGGCGCCATGAAAAACTCCACCGGTCGATTTTGAAAGATTATCCCAATCGAATTAAAATCATTGAAAAAGAACAGAAGGAGTTTGAACAGAGTTTCATAAATCAATTTACAGCCAGCTCCAAAGAAGATAAGTCCCGAATGACCACTCATGCTTTTACCCAAGGGGATGTACTGACTGAAAATTGGTTAAATCAAATTCAAGACACCCCTTCTTTGTCCAATAATAATTGGTTGTATCGTCATTATTGGAAAAAACAAAACCGATCCGCACAAATATCCTTATGATAATTTCTTTGAATCATCTTGAGAAGATGGGAACAAAGTACATAATTAAATTACAGATTTTCATTTCCCACCTTCTCAAGGTGATTATAGAAGCCAAATCAAAATGCACGGTTAGCATATTGAAAATATTTACACGAATTAATATTTTTTCCGTTCTGATCCTACTGCTTTCCGGTTGCAGCAATGTACCTGTCATTGATGGATTGGTAGATGCGTCGGCTATCCAATTTTCCGGAGAAAAAGCGCTTACCTCACTCACCCAATTTGTGACTCAATTCCCTGATAGGGACAGCGGGCAACCCAATAATGAGAAAGCAGCAAATTGGATACAGAATAAATTTCATGAATTGGGTCTCACCACAATGATTGACCGCTGGAGCATCATCAATTATAATCGTCAGGTATCCCTGAAAAATGTCATAGGAATTATTCCGGGAGAATCATCAAAAGAGATTATTGTTGTTGCTCATTTTGATCAGTCTCCGGATACTTACCAAGGGGCAGATAATGACGGTTCCGGTATGGCCATTTTGTTACAATTAACCGAAATTTTTTCCTCGGGTCCAACTCCAAAATATACACTGGTTTTTCTGGCATCAGACGGAGAAGAATACGGGATGCTGGGCACAAAGCGATTCGTTGAAACGCACCGGAATATTGATAATATCATTGCGGGACTGTCATTAGACAATGTGGGAAAGAAATTTTATGACGGTTTACTCATGGATCCCAGAGGTCAATTTCGGGAATATGGCGCTCTTTGGTTTCAGATATTGGCCAGAGAAGCTGCCTTATCTGTTGGAGATAATTGGGTTCCAAAGGTGAATCCTATTATTAATCAAATAATGGATCAGGCTGTCCCTGTATCATTCATGGATGAAGGTCCCATGGTTGCCGTTGAGATACCGTCGTTTGGATTCACCGGTTCCGTTCCACCGGAATTTATTGAAGAAGTTTGGGCTACTTACCACTCTCCCGATGACTTGATAAAATACCAATCAGCTGAAACACTGGGGCATACGGGCCGTATTACAGAAGCCATTATTCGTCAATGCCTTGCCATGGAATCATTCCCGGCAGAATCGGGACCCTACTTGTATCACAACGAATCTCAAAAGGTTTTTACTGGGTTTCCCCTTTGGTTGATATTTTTATCCTTTCCCACACTCTTTTTCCTCATTTCGTTTCAGCTTGGTGGGAAAAGTTTTTCTGGTCTAATCAATCAGTGGAAAGTCCCGGTCATTCATTTCATATCCCTGTGGATTCCTCTTATTTCATCCATTTTAATGACATATATTTTTGTGGCAGTTGGTTTAATGGATAAATACCATCTCTATCCCGCCACATCAAAGGACCCGGCAATTTATTCCCCGAAATGGACGGCTGTTATTTTGTGGATTGTTGGGTTAGGCGTTCTTTTTTGGATTGGACGTAAAATAGCTGCTCACTTTTTGCTCCAATCCCAAAAGCTGCCTATTAATGTGATAAAGCAGTTTGGATTTGTAATTCTCGGCCTCTGCGGGTTGTGGTTACTCTGGCGGAACCCTTTTTCACTGATATTTCTTTGCCCCACGTTTGTCTGGATATTTATTTCAGGGAGAAAAAGAAGTGGAAAACTCATCGACATCCTGATTTTTCTGTCGGGATGTTTACTAATTTTTATCTTGATTTACTTTTTTGGTTTTGTCATCATGAAAAACGGATTCGCTATCCTCTGGTACTTAATGATGATGTTTTCCGTTCAAATGATTTCCTTTCCAACAGCAGCATTGATCATGGCGTGCCTTGCGGTTGGATTAGGGATGGTGGTGAAACCAGCAGGGGAATACTAGTAAATTGATTATTTTACGGATGTGTAATGGTCTAAATACTGACCAGCTATTCTTTATTTTCCGGAGTTCTCTTCTCCATATATTCATCCAGAGCCGTATTTAATTCCCGAAGCGCTTCAACGGGTAAAGTCTTCATACTCGTCTCAAGTTGATCGATGTACATCTGTATATCCCTTGCGCTGCTTTTAACATCAGACAGGTCCTTTACCAATTTGGTGGATAGCATTTCCAGCGACTCATTGGAATTATCAACGGTTGCTGATAAATCATTCATTCTTTTTTCCTGTTCGGCCAAAAGAGTTTCAAGGTTTTTTAATGCCGCTCTGTCATCTTCCAATAATGAATTTAAAATTTCTTCAATATCTCGAACAATTTCATCTTTCTGACCTGTGGTGGCAGTCTGAACATAATCCACAGTTGCGAGGTTGAATTTAGCTCCGCCTCCCTCCCTTGGAATAAATGATAATGTTGAACAAGAACCGGCGAAAACAGTGAGAATTATTAAACTGTAATTAAGTAAGCTTTTCATTCCAATTCCCCATATGTATTGGTTTGTTAATATTAATTTTTACCAATTGTTTATTTTTCCATGTTATTACCTATATCAAATATAGTGTTAATGAAAATTCTTTTCCTTATCAATTCCATATTGAATCACCGAGAAGGTAGATGAACAAAATAGTAATTCATTAAAGTACTCTATTCCCTCATTAGGCCACGGGAACGCTGATGAAAAATTACGCAACCAAAAAGGTCTACTGGCATTCTTGCCTGGTGTACGACTGATTGGAATTTTACATCATCTTGAGAAGGTGGGAAGTAAAATTATAGGTTTATTTTCCCCATTTATTTCCCACCTTCTCGGTAGTTGTCTGGTTAATTTATTCTTCAGCCAGATAAACTATCGGTTCTGTGAATTTGTGAAAGTTCTTCCGCGTCTCCGGGGCAAGTTTCCTGAAAGCAGTGGCGGTTAAGATTAAGCGGCCCTTATGAGATTTTTGTCCACCCGATCCAAGCCTAACAGCAATGTTCACTGTTTCGCCAATTATTTCCGGTGTCGTAAAGGGCGGCATGTAGAGAACCATAAATTCACCATAGTGAGCCGCAGTTCTCAATTTCATTTTATAACCGTCTGCTGTGAGCCATTCCTCTACTTGGCGTTTCATTTCTATGAGCGTCCGGACGCCTTTGTCGGCACCATCTGCCGGGAAGTAACCCAGGGCGCTGTCATACATGTAATCGATTACCTGACCTCCACCTGTAGTTACGATTTGATGAGTGATGCCAGCGAAATGGGTAAGTAATTCGGCTATCTGATCCAAATTCATATTTTTGGTTTCACGGCCGAAATTGGTCAGATCAGTAAGGAATACCAATCCGTCTTCATGATAATTTTCCATATTATCCTCTCTGTTTATTTGGTTGCGCAGTCGATCCATTCGCCCGACAGTAGATAGGATGTATCGTCAGCCCTTGCGTCTGACAGTTGTTTATGTTATATAACTTAATACTGGGAATTTCAATTTGCAAAGAGTAATTACGTAATTAGTTAAAATCACATCTGTTTTAATCGGCTGATGAAATAATTAAAAGAGGCTTTTCAAAACCTTATTTTTGAAGAAAAAAGAATTAAAATTTGTCAGGTAAGACGGTCTGCCCGACTTTGCTATTTATTCGTCTTAAATAATTTTTGTTCCAACGTGTAAACGACCCATTCTGCATTTTCTTGAAATGATGCCAAATCATTCGCTCCCATATAACTGAATGAACTCCTGAGCCCGGCCTCAACTTCATTAATGATATTTTGTACGCTTCCTTTATACTTTACGATTGTTTCATCGCCTTCAATAAAATGAGGTGTTTCCTTATGTTTTGCCTGAACGGCAAAGGATGCAGACCCACGATATGCTTTATAAAGTGTTCCATCATATTTTAGAACATTACCTTCCGCTTCTTTTGTCCCGGCAAACATTCTCCCCATCATCACTAAGTCGGCACCTAATCCCAATGCTTTTGCTATATCCCCAACATTTGTTACACCGCCATCAGCAATAATGAGTGATTTTGATCCTGATTGATCCTTCTGATTTTTGCATTCCTCCAAGGCAGTCACAATTCCCTGTCCGACACCCGTCATAATTGATGTACTGCACATGGATCCATTTCCGATCCCCACTCTAATCGCATCGACCCCCAAGTCAGATAAATAGGCAAATCCTTCCCGGGAAGCCACATTTCCACAAATGACATATGTACCGTTTTTGGATTTTATTTGTCTGATCATTGGCTCTACAGAGCTGTTAAATCCATTCGCCACATCCAGGATAAAGTATTTTACTCCCAGATCATAAAACTGCGAAGTAATTTCTTCCTCTGCCAGTCCCACGGCTACGATTACATCCATTTGGTCTCGGGTCAGGGAGGAATATTCATCCAATCTGTTTTCAACAGATTGAAAGCGGTGAATGATTCCCAACATTTCATTTTCATAAAATTTCCTGCACATTTTAATTCCGCAGATAGTATCCATGGGAGCAGGCAAGATGGGCATCCGGAGGTTTTTAGCAAATTTTCCCGTACCAATTTGAACACTGAGGTCAATATCGTGTCTGCTCATTACATTGGATAAATGTCTGGGGACGAGTGAAATGGAATTATAGGTATAAGTTGGTTTCATGGACGATCCTTATCGTATTTACGTGGTATTAATTTACATATTTGAAAAGCCACGATGCTTTTAAAGAATTCTTATTTTTCTAGATTAGATATGGGATCAAAGTAATTGCTTTGGTTTAAAAAATCCCAATACAGAAGGTAAAACAACCAAATCAAATACCAAGGCAAGGAAAATGACGATACTGGAAAGAATCCCAAAATGAATGACCGGGTTAAAACTGGCGAGAGTTAAAACGGTAAATCCGAAAGAAAGGATAATACTGGTAAAAATGATTGGACGGCCTGTTTTTTCGATAGCGGAAGCAATAGCCGGGTGTGTTGAATTCTCTAACTGTAAATTAAGTTTTAATCTTGTTAAAAAGTGTATCGAATCATCTACGACTAATCCTAGCGCTACGCCTGCAATCATCACTGTCCCCACATCAAGGGCAATATTGAAAAAGGGCATGAGAGCCAATGTAAACAAAATTGGCAGGAAATTTGGTATTATAGCCAAGAGACCTAATTTTACCGATCGGAGCATCAGGATCATGCACAATAAAATAACAACGAAGGCTATGGAAAAACTGCGTATTTGTGTTTTAAGCAAATAGGTTTCCATCCGGGACATAAGATATACCAATCCTGTTGGTCTTACATTGGCAACTGAATGAAATATATCATTCATTTTTTCTTCAATAGCAGGCATATTTTCTGCTAATTCCTGGGATTTAGCCATGGCAACACGGACCGTGATCCTACCCTTTGAATAATCATCTGATAATAAGGACGATAATTCATCGCTCCCGCGAACCAGCAATAATTCCTGCGATACACCCAATTGAGATTCAGGGATACTAAAAGCAACTTCATCTCCTTCAAAATATGCTTTATTAAGTGATTTAATCAAATTTACTCCGGAAAAAACACCAGTAACCCCCGGAATCTTTTTCAAGTAATTCTGAAAAACATCCATTTTTTGAAGGAGTATGGGATTTTTAAGGGCATCGGTTTTTTGTCCATCAACCAGGAATTCCAACGATATACTGCCCCCCAGATGGGAATCTATCCATTCAGTTTGGTTACGAACAGGATCTCCCGGTTTAAAATAATCCAGTGAGTTTGTCCCGACTGATATTAAAGAAACCATTTTCATAGTAGGGATCAGTAACAGACCGGAAACGGTCAATATCAAAATGGCACGTCGAGGGTGCCATTTCCCCAGCCATTTAAGAATGTGCGTTGTAAAACCGGATCTAACTGCTGCTTTATGGACTTCCTTTGGAGCAGGTAAAAATGTTAATAGAACAGGTAAAAAGGAAATGGTAACACCATAGGCGACCATGACTCCAAATGCGGCAACCAGACCAAACTCCCTCACGGGAGTGAGTGCAGCGCTTAAAAGTGAAAGCAGTCCAATAATGGTTGTGACGCTGGTCATGGTCGTGGGAACGATCAGTTGATCAATCGTTGATATAATACAATCCCTGCGGCGTGCGGATTTGTGCTGACCATGTTCCTGCAAATAACCTGCAACGATATGGATGGAGTCTGCGACAGAAACGGCCATAAGTAATGGTGTTAAGATAGTGGAAATCAAGTTGATCTTGTATCTCATTAATACCAGGAATCCATAAGTCCATATAATGGAAATGACCACCACAATCAAAGGAAGTAGTACGCTGTCGATCCTCCTGAACATGGCGAACATAATGGCCACCATTAATAGAATCATGATGGGCGTATAACGTGATTGATCTTCCTGATTATAACGGAATATGGCCTCGTCTATAACAGGACCTCCTCCGAAATAATATGCTTTATCCTTATCAATCCTCTCTTCCTTCAGAATGGCTTGAACTTGATTAAGCAAGTCAATTTTATAATCAAATTCCCCCGTAATATGGTCCACTTCCAATACGATAGCCGTGTGCCTGCCGTCGCGAGACAAAACGGTTCCGGGGATGAAGGCATCTTCCAGAGATCTTTTTCTAATGATGGATAATTCTTCATCTGATGCAGGGAGCTCATCAATCACGAAGTCAAAATTAACACTTTCCGAATCTCCCCATACAATTTGTGAATTGGTGATACTTAAAATACGGTGGACATGGGGTAAACTTTCCATGCGATTGGTCAACCGGTCTATGATTTCCAAATCGCTGTTATTAAAAATATCCGGTTCACCGCTGAGGGCGACCACAATCATTTCGTCGGAGCCGAATTGATCCAGAAAATGACGATAATCTCCAATATCATCAGGTAAAAAATATGTTTCTATGGAATTATCAAATTGAACGCCGAGGGCTTTCCATCCAAAAAATATTGTTATCAGCAGCATAACCAGCGTTACCAATAAACGATGTTTCAAAATATAATTGATTAGTTGTGACTGCATTGGGGTGGAATTTGTGTAATTATTCCAATTAATGCCAGCGTAATATTATTCAGATTAGATACGCCATCGTCGGGCGAAATGTCGCCTTTTGTCCTCGCCCCATTCTCTCAGCAGAGGATACCTTTTATCTCCAACAGTAAAGCCAACTCACGAATCGATGTAAATGGATGAATATCCTAGAGAGATTACCGAAAAGGCGGGGTGCTTTAAAGTATTTGAACAGCTTTAATTATATGAGTGCTTTGTAAAGCACTCATATAAAATATTTTTTCCTGAAAAAAAGGCTGACATTCACCAGACCGATTAAAACCGGTACTTCCACCAATGGTCCAATGACAGCTGCAAAAGCTTCACCGGAATTTATCCCGAAAACTGCCACTGCCACTGCAATAGCCAATTCAAAATTATTGCTGGCAGCTGTGAAGGACAGAGTCGCCGATTGTTCGTAATTAGCACCGATCTTTTTACTCATATAAAAAGAAACCAGAAACATGAGTACAAAATAAATGAGCAACGGTATGGCGATTCTAAATACATCCAATGGTAATTCAATGATAACCTTTCCCTTTAGGGAAAACATAACAACAATGGTAAACAGCAATGCAATGAGTGTGATCGGACTGATTTTGGGAATGAAATTTGTTTTGTACCACGTATGATCTTTCAATCTTATCAGCGTAAAACGAGTAATTATTCCTGCAAAAAAAGGAATACCCAAATAAACAAAAACGCTTTGAGCAATTTGCCCCATTGTAACACTTACTTTGGTACCTTCAACACCAAACCACGTGGGAAATATGGTGATAAAAACATAGGCATATACGGAAAAAAACAGGACTTGAAATATAGAATTAAAGGCAACAAGACCAGCTGCATATTCACTATCCCCTTTGGCCAGTTCGTTCCATACAATGACCATGGCAATACAACGGGCAAGGCCAATCATGATCAGTCCATACATATACTCCGGATAGCCACTTAAGAAAGTAATGGCCAGGAAAAACATCAATACAGGTCCGATCAACCAATTTTGAACTAAAGATAATGTCAATACACGCCAGTTGCGAAATACACCTCCCAGCTCTTCATATTTGACTTTAGCCAGGGGCGGATACATCATTAAAATTAATCCCACCGCGATGGGTATATTAGTAGTGCCGATTTGAAATATATTCCAGAAATTGACGATTCCGGGTAATAAATAACCCGATAATACACCGATCAGCATCGCTAATAATATCCAGAGTGTCAGGTATTTGTCGAGGAAGGAAAGTTTCTTTTCCATTTTAACTAATATTATTTTTCCTGTTACCCGTATTTTTCTGTAAGTGTTTTTACCAGGTTTTGTGCTTCTGTCCAGCGAGCTGGACCGTCCTGATCCATCTCTACTTTTTCATAGGCGTTTTTCAATTCCTCTTGCTGATTTGGAGATAATGACCGGTCCGCCATGGGATATAATATATTATTTTCCTTAAAAATATGCTGGTCAAGCAGCGTCACAAAGTTACGGGCATTTTCAGAAAATTGGAACATATCTTCTGTTTTCAGTGCTTCGCGCATTTTTTGGACTAACTGACGTCCTTCCCCGTGTTCCATGAGCATGATACCGATGGGGCTTCCGTCCCTGGCCATGCCTGCTGCTTCCAATGCAGGAAAGAGTAAATCCTCTTCTTTCCCATGATGATATCGGTCAGCGAAAACCTGAATAAATACCACAATATCTCTGATATCAGAAATTGGGATTTGAGATCCTGAATCCAAGCGTTGGATGACATCATTCAATAAAACCAGTACTTCACGAATCATTTCGTGCTCTTTAATCAAAACTTCTGTCGAAAACAAAACAATATTCCTTTCTGTGATTGGGTCACGAAAATTAAAACGAAATCGCTATTGTTCCTGATGTGTATTTCAAGAGTTTTCATCCATTAGGACCCTTAGATCGCTATTCCCAAATGTTATCGATAGAAAAAAATTCAGTCATGTTTTTTTTGACGAGAATGTCTATCGTACTATTGAAAAGATGAAATTGCATCGAGTTCGACCTTTTAAGAGTAGACTCATTAAGGCAATTCGAAACTAATCTATGAATAATAAATAGTGTTTGCAGAGTTATCCTTCAT
>CAZBEY010000059.1:0-7313 GCA_964491015.1 uncultured bacterium
AATCTTAAGCCTTGAGCAGGCTTTAACCCTCCCTTATGCAACACAGAGGTTTGTCCAATTAGGCTGGCGGGTGATTCGTATAGAATCTCCAGGCAAACCGGGACAAAAAAATCCGGGAGATCCGAATCGTTATATTGGTGAAGATACGGGAGAAAAAGATCTGCACGCCTATTACATTGCCCCGAACGTTGGAAAAGAAGCCATCACAATTAACCTTCAGAAACGTGAAGGACAGGCGTTGCTGAAGCAGATAATTCGGGAATTAAATGTGGATGTATTCCTATGCAATACGCTGCCGAAAAGATACAAACAGCTAGGGATAGATTATAACATACTGAAGGAAGCCAATCCTTCATTGATTTGGTGTGGAATTTCTGCACTGGGCCCGGATGAGCCAGATCGAGCCGGCTATGACCCGGCGCTGCAGGCGATGTTAGGATATATGTATCTCACGGGAGAAGCAGATCGCGACCCCATGTTATGCGGTCTGCCGATTATTGATTTAAAAGCAGGGGATGAAGCTTTTGCTCAAGTACTCCTTGCCATGATGGAAAAACAGGAAACAGGAAAAGGGAAACGAATCGATATTTCCATGGCTCAATGTGCCTCGTCCTGGCTAATTACCGCCCTGCCCCAATTGGAGTTTGTGGAAAACGAAGCAGATATGTTTACCCGGAGTGGAAACGAGCACCGTAGTTTTGTACCATCCAATTGTTACCCTACAAAAGACGGATATGTCTATCTGGCGATTGGGAGTGATTCACAATGGGAAAAGCTAACAAAAATCAATGGGTTTGATCACCTCACTTCTGACATTCGCGTTACAAATAATGGGCGAAAAACTGACAAAGAAAATATTTACAGTGACATAAGAAAAGGTTTGGAAACATATACAACAAATGAGTTTATCGATATTTGTCTGGAAAATAATTTGGCAGTAGCTCCGGTGAATTCTGTTCAAGATGTTTCCCGTCTCGATTTAATTAAAAAAACGATATTAAAAACAACACTTCCCAATGGAGATGAAGTTGAGTTGTTTCCTGCTCCTATGAATACAGAGTATTTAGCAAATAATGAGAATACGCTCTCATTCGCCCCCAAATTAGGGGAACATAATTTTTCAGTATTATCTGAAGTCGGATTAACAAAATCGGAAATTATAAATTTAAACAGTAAAGGCATAATTTAATCAAATGATAAAAGACAAAGTTGAAGCACGAATCAATGCTCCCGCAGGCAGCGCCTTCATTTTACAGGGTAATGCAGCTTTTGCGTTGGGGATCATCCACGCAGGTTATCATGCTGCTACCGGTTATGCCGGTACTCCCAGCACCGAAGTAATCGATAAAACACTCGCCTACGCCCAAGACATAATGGAAGTGGGTTGGTCTGTGAACGAAGCTGTGGCTGTGTCCACGGGCGTTGGACATGCCATTGCCGGAAGCGATGTTTTGGTCACCATGAAAATTCCAGGCGTTTTCCAAGCAGCAGATGCCATCACTACGTCTGCATTCTTTAGTGGGAAATCCGGTGCCCTTGTGATTTTTGCTGCTGCAGATTATGTTCCATCCAGTACCCAGCATGTCATTGATTCACGATATTTTTTCGCTTCATCCCGTCTCCCTGTATTGGAACCCCGAAACCATCAGGAAATGTACGATATTGCCCGAATTGCAGCGGATATGAGTCGTGATTATCATACACCTGTTATCATTTTGGCTTCAGGAATTTTATCACATTCTGAGGCATTAATCCGGACAAAAGAACCCAGAAATATTATTCCAAATAAATTGCCTGAAACAGTTCATGAATGGATGCTTCTACCATCAATAGCAAGGCAAAATTATAATAAGGCCACCAAACAACGCATTCCCTCTATCCGTTTATGGGCTGAGACGTCTGAACTGGTGACTGAAACGAAGGGGACGGAGGATTGGGGAATTATTTATTGCGGAAATACAGAAGGAATCGTTCTGGAAGTATTAAGCAGTTTAAATCTACATCCATCGATGCTTGCTCTTGGGATTACCAATCCCATTCCCGCAGAGCGAATCAGACAATTTTCTAAAAATATCACTGGTAAAATATTTGTGATTGAAGACGGGGATCGGTTTCTGGAAGAAAAAATTCGACTTTTGGGTATCAATGTCATCGGAAAAGAAGATGATAGTGTTCTGACACTCTGGACGCCGGAAGATGTGATTCAATTATTATCATCTGAATTGAACCTGCCAAAGCCAGCAAAACAAAACACCATTGATTTGGAACCACTCCCAAGGCCCCCATCCATTTGTCCAGGATGTCCATATAAGGCATTTGCTCTTTCCGTATCTAAATTGAAAAAACGGAAAAAGATTTATGCTGCATTCGGAGATATTGGCTGCTCTACCCTTTTGTATTTTAACAGTGCTTTGGACACAGTTTCATGTATGGGCGCGTCAGATTCCATGCGCCAAGGCTTTGTTTTATCTCTACCGGAATTGGCTCATAAGGTTATCAGTGTTATCGGGGATTCTACCGAATGCCATTCAGGATTAGATTCCACCCGAAATGCCATTTTTCGAAATATTCCAGGTGTAAAGGTGATTTTAGACAATTATTCTACTGCGATGACCGGTGGGCAACCCTCACCCAGCTCTAAAGTCAATTTGGAAGGCCGACCAAACAAATTCAGTTTGAGTGGGGCCTTGGAAGCGGAAGGGGGACGAACTGTTGTGGTAGATGCTTTTGATGTAAAAGGAGTCGATAAAGCATTAAAAGAAGCATTGAAACTGGCAGAAGAACATATTTTTACAACACTTATTATTGAAGGTGATTGTATTCACGATGTGGAAAGAAGCAAATTGGTGCGGAATCTTGAATTCAACTATGATAATTGTAAATCCTGCGATTTATGCAATATTTGTCCGGGAATTGAAACAGACGATACCAAAACACCCCATTTTACCAGTATGTGCTCAAACTGCTCATCCAATGATCAGGTATGTATCCAACGATGCCCTTTTGATGCCATCAATATTATCGATCAAAACGGAAATGATAAAAAGGATTTTCCTATGGTTGATATTCCTCAATTATCCGCACCTGTTAAGGTGGACCAAAATATGCTGCCGGACTCTTTAAAAATTGCCATTCGTGGAATCGGTGGTCAGGGAAATCTGTTTTTTGGGAAAGTATTATCGGAAGTTGCTTTACAGACTCCTTATGCAAATACTCGTATTGTAAAAGGGGATACCTTGGGAATGGCGAGACTTGGCGGTTCAGTAATCTCTACTTTCAGTTGCGGAGAAGCCTTCTCCCCCATCCTTGCTCCAAACTCTGTCGATGTCCTGGTGGTCATGGAAACCAGTGAAGTCCTTCGCCCCGGGTTTCTTGAATTATTAAAGCCCAACGGTTCTATCATTTTAAATGAATATTCAGCCTTACCCATTAATACGCGAAAAGAAGATTATCCAGGGATTAATGCTATTAAAAATGTTTTAAGCAGCTACACAATATTTAATATTAATGCCAATCAAATTTCAGCAGACATGAATGACAAAAGGGGAATGACTGCCAATGTCGTGATTGTCGGATTACTTTCCACCATTGATCCTTTCAATCAAATCCCCAGCGAAATCTGGCAAAAGGCTATTGTGGAACTATCTCCGACTGATTTGATCAAATCCATGAATCTGGCTGCTTTCGATCAAGGGAGAAAATGTATAAATAACAGGGAGCTTGTGTCTTAAACTACCATTATGGAACATTCTCTGACAAAAATATCGTTTACCATGAACGGAAAAAAGATGGAGGAAACCGTTTCTTCTTCTATGCTCCTCATCGAATTTATCCGCGATGTATTGAAACTCAAAGGGACAAAACCCGGCTGCCTCGGAGGAGAGTGCGGTGCCTGCACGGTTCTTATTGATGGCATTGCTGTTAATTCCTGTCTCTACCTTGCCATAAATGCCGATGGAAAATCGATCACAACGGTCGAAGGGCTCACAAATGGAAGTTCTTCCCTTGACCCGGTTCAGAAATCCATGGTAGAACATGGAGCCGTTCAATGTGGATTTTGCACACCCGGGATGGTCATGGCAATCAAATCATATAAAAATCAATGTGATCAGAAACATCATAAACCAAACAGGGACGAAATTAAGAAAAACCTGGAAGGAAACATTTGCCGTTGTACAGGTTATGTCAAAATTATTGATGCTGTTGAGGCTTTGTTTTGAATATCAATAAAGAAAGAAAATTTAATATTATTGGAAAGCGTATTCCCAAAATTGACGCCGGAGACCGGGTGACAGGCAAATCTGTCTTTGGATACGACCTTGAACTTCCAGGAATGCTCCACGGGGCCATTTTACATTCAAAATATCCTTCGGCTGTTATTCAATCAATCGATGTATCAAAAGCAAAAAACCTTCCCGGCGTTGAATGTGTCATTACGGGAAATGATGTGGATACAAATAATTTAAATTATCTCCAGGACCACCCCGTTTTAAAAAAAGATGAGGTCAATTGCATCCGAGACGAAGTCGCCGCCGTGGCGGCTGTATCAAAAGATATCGCCATTAAGGCACTGGAATTAATTGAGGTAGTTTATGTTGAACGTAAAGGTGTGTTTGATCCATTTAATGCTCTGAAAAACGATGCCCCTCTGATAAATAAATTTGGAAAAGGAAATACCAGAAATAAAAATATTTCTGAATCATTTCATTACGAACATGGTGATTTAGCAGCAGAGAAGAATAAAAGTACTTGCGTTATTACACGGCAATATGTTCTTCCGAAAGTTACACCCACATGCTTGTCCCCCAGCAGTATTACAGCAAGTTATTCAGCAGAAAATGATCTTCTGACGCTCCATAGTTCTACCCAAGTACCTTTTTTATATCAAAGGGAAATATCCCATGTTTTAAAAATGGACCCATCAAAAATAAGGGTGGTCCAGCCAACCATTGGAGGTGCGTTCGGGACTAAACTTGACATACACCCGTTTGAACCGATCTGTGCTTTGCTATCAATAAAAACAGGGAAACCTGTTCAAATCTTGTATACCAGAAAAGAGGAGTTTTTACATTCCGCCATTCGTCAGTCTATGGTGATCGATCTAACAACCGGCGCAGACAAAAATGGAAGATTTACTTTCAGGAAAGTAAAAGTAACGAAAGATAATGGCGCCTATACTTCCTGGGGGGCCAAAACTTCCTTTGTTATTATGCAGACTTTTTCTTCGCTATATCAAGTGCCCGCCTGCGTTTATGATGCCGATGCAGTTTACACCAATAATGTTTTCGCCGGTTCAATCAGAGGATTTGGTAACCCTCAAGCCACCTTTGCTTTGGAGAGGAACATTGATTTAATGGCAGATGAATTGGGGATGTCCCGGGCGGAAATCAGGTTACTTAATGCCAATTTTTCCGGTGAAGTTTCTGGACAGGGACTTGAATATCATAGTTGTGGCCACAAACCTGCACTGGAAACAGTTATTAAAAAAAGCAGGTATAAGAAAACCAATAAAGAAGATGAGCGAGGAAGATTTAAGCGGGGGATTGGTTTTGCTTCCATGCTTCATGTGGGTGGCGGCGCTAAGATTTATCGGTCAGATGGCTGCGGGACAACACTGAAACTGGACCCCTATGGTTACCTGACCATTATTACCGGGTCAAGCGAAATCGGGCAGGGCTCCGAAACAGTATTAGCCATGATAGCGGCGGAAGAGTTAGGAATCGATTTAAAAAGAATAAAAGTGATTAATACGGATACCCATGTGAAACCATGGGATGTAGGTGTTCATGCTTCCAGAACCAGTTTTGTGGCCGGCAATTCCGTTTTGGGTGCATTGAAAAAATTAAAGAAAAAACTCTCTGATAAAGCAGCTCGACTGTTGGACACAGGTCATAAGGATTTGGTGTTTGAGGAGGGTTCAATTAAATCAAGGAAAACAAGTAATTCATTAAAAATTGATAAAATTGTAAGAGAACTGCATTTCAAGCCGCCTCATGAATTATGCGAAGTTTCATATTTTTATGAGCCGTCCAGCAAATTTCAGGATAAGAATTTTCTTGGGAATGTTTCCGGCTGTTATGCTTTTGCTGCTCAAGCGGTGGAAGTTGAGGTGGATACATTGACCGGAAAAGTAGATGTGCTGCATGTGCATGTGGGACAGGATGTAGGAAAAGTATTAAATCCATTGGGACTCGAAGGCCAAGTAGAGGGTGGCATTGTCATGGGGATGGGTTATGCATTGAGTGAAGAAATGATTTATGAAAAGGGATATCTGCAAAATACCACCTTTCATGATTATAAAGTTCCTACGCCGAGAGATATTCCTGAAATTCATTTCTATCCAATCGAGACCAACGAAAAAACGGGACCTTATGGTGCAAAAGGAATGGCGGAAGCTCCCTTAGTTCCAACCCCGGCAGCCATCGTAAATGCTGTGTCTAATGCCCTCGGTGTTGAATTCAACTCACTCCCCATTACGCCGGAAAAAGTGTTGAAAGCCCTCTATGAGAAACGATCCGGGGAAGAGCAATAATGGAATTCCGTACTCTCAGCCCAAACTCCACAGACAACCTTCTAAAGGTTATGAAAGAAAACCAGGATAATCATTTCAGATTTGGCGCTGGATATACCGATTTATTACCGGAATTACAGGAAAAAATGGAACTGGACCTGACCATCATAAACCTCGCCAAACTGAAAGACGATCATTTTACATCCATTCACACTCATAACGATGGAATCATCATTGGCGCATTAACAACAATGACAGATATATTGTCCAACGAGTATCTCCAAAAATTCCCTGTCTTGATCAAAGCTGTAGAAAGTCTTGCATCCGCACAGATCCGGGCAGTGGCCACAGTGGGAGGGAATTTATGCACTGCTTCACCTGCCGGGGATGTATCTTGTGCTTTGGTGGCGCTGGGAGCATTCTGTGAAATATTAGATACAGATGGACAAATTAGAACTGTACCGCTTACTCAATTTTTTACCGGTGTGAAAACGACTGGATTATTAAAGAATGAAATTTTAAGAAGTGTTTTGATTCGCTCTCAAAAATCAGAAGATCAAATCATTTCCGGATTTATCAAAATTGGAAACCGTAATTCCATGGAAATAGCTCTTGCTTCCCTGGCATACCATTTCATATTCGACAACTATGGTCATATAACAGAAGCAGGAATTGCTCTTGGATCTGTTGCAGAAACAGTTAAATATGCTGAATCTGCATGTAAATATTTATTGGGAAAGGAACCGAAAAAGATGACAGATGCCGATAAGGAAAAATTTGCAAACCTTGTTTTGGATTATGC
>CAZBEY010000059.1:7413-12518 GCA_964491015.1 uncultured bacterium
TCTGCTTCAATGAGTCCATCTTTAACCAATTGTGATAGGAGAGGAGAATCCCCATGATATCTCAATCCACCTGCGTGAATCGGAGGCGGTACAAACCCATGCCCCAAAGTGTACATTGGTGACAGTGGTGTTAATTGTGCCGTATCTCCAAAATCATACCGGAATTCACCTTTTGTCAGGGTTGGGCATGATGCCGGTTCAGTTGCGACAAAACGTGTATCTTTTCCATTGATTTTGTCTCTCAAAAATGGGAAAGCCAATCCGGCATAATTGGATCCGCCTCCACAGCAGCCAATAATAATATCGGGGTATTCACCGGCAATTTCCATCTGTTTCATGGCTTCTTGTCCAACAACCGTTTGATGGAGAAGAACGTGATTCAACACAGAACCCAGTGCATAGCGAGTATCATCACGAGTTGCCGCATCTTCTACTGCCTCGGAAATAGCAATTCCAAGACTTCCGGGTGTATCGGGCATTTTTTCCAAAATGGCTCTACCAGCATTGGTATCCGGAGAAGGACTGGCGACAATTTGAGCACCGTATGTTTCCATGAGTGCTTTCCGGTATGGTTTCTGATCAAAACTGATCCGAACCATGTAGACTTTGACTTCCTGTCCAAAGAGGCCTCCGGCGAAGGCCAGTGAACTTCCCCACTGTCCGGCGCCTGTTTCAGTCGCAAGGCGCATCACACCTTCTGCTTTATTAAAATAAGCTTGAGCAACAGCTGAATTTGGCTTATGACTTCCGGTGGGACTGACCCCCTCGTACTTGTAATATATTTTCGCTGGTGTATTCAATGCTTTTTCCAAACCGGTGGCTCGAATCAATGGAGACGGTCTCCAGATTCTCAGTGCCTCAAGTACAGGCTCAGGTATATCAACAAATCTGTCCTGGCACACTTCCTGAAGGATTAATCCCATGGGGAAAAGTGGAGCCAAATCGTCAGGTCCAATGGGCTGACCTGTCCCTGGGTGCAAAATCGGAGGCGGTTGGTTCGGCATGTCTGCAGCGATATTATACCATTGTTTTGGAATATCTTGCTCGGATAATACAATTTTCTTTTGGTTCATATTGTTTCCTTTCAAAGAAGTAGGGGGAGAATTACTACTGAAAAATCTTTTAGCTAATTTTACAGTACGATTGATAATATTGTCATTCATATTCAATCGAATATCCAGATATGAAGGTACAATAATCAAGTATTTTTTTATTTAATATGATTTAGTAAAATGTATTTGGGTATCCACTACGAAAACGTAAGAATTGCCTACAGATTAAACGTCTCCGCTTATACTCTAAAGAAAAATAAATCAAATGACAGATAAAAATATTGAAATGGTTAGACTCATGTCAAATGAGAATCCATTTGGACCCTCTCCTAATGCATTGGCCGCAATCGTCAACCACAGTAACAATATCCATTGTTATCCCAATTGGACCCCCCGATATCTGAAGGAGAACTTGGCTTCCATGAATAACGTTTCTCCAGCGAATATTTCAGTGTCCGCCGGTTCCTATGAGCTCATCAATTTAATCATTCGATTTCTGGTCTCCCACGATGAAGAAATTCTTACTTTTGATAATACATTTATGGCATACAGTTATAATTCAAAACGCAACAACCGACAATGCATTATTTCAAAAATGACTGATGCAACTTGCAACCTTAACAATTTAATTCCTTTATGTGGAGACAAAACAAAAGCTATATTTTTTGCAAACCCAAATAATCCAACAGGGACAATAGTTTCCCATAATTCATTAAGTATGCTTCTGGAAAACATTTCTAGAAATATATTGGTTATTGTAGACGAAGCTTATTTTGAATATGTAACAGATGATTCATACCCTGACTCAATTGAACTACAAAAAGAATTTCCAAACTTAATTGTTCTACGTACCTTCTCAAAAATTTATGGGTTGGCTGGTATTCGAATCGGTTATGGAATTTGTAAGAAGGAATTTGTTGATATATTGGACAAAAAACGATTGTTGCGTTCTATAAATTCCCTGGCAGAACAAGCAGCCATTGCGGCATTAAATGATGATGATTATTTAAAACGATCGAAGGAACACAATGAAAAAGAAAGAGATTTTCTGCTGAAAGAATTAACCGACCTCGGGTTGAATCCAGTACCGTCACAAGCCAATTTTCTATATTTGCCGTTTAAAACAGATAAGCAAAAAAATATGGTCCATAAAACACTTGCAGATCATGGTTTAATGGTGTGCAATTTAGAAGTATTTGGGCATAAAAAATCTCTGAGAATCAGCGTTGGAAAGAAAGAAGCCAACCGCAGAATTATAGACTGTCTCAACCAGATTAAATTGTAATTTTTTTTCTTATTATATAACCTTTAAAACTTATATAGTTTACTTGCAAATAGTTCGTATGTAAACTATATTCATATATTATGATTAATATATCTTTTTACCCTAAAAACGAATTTAAGAGACAAAAATGAGTTATGAAAATCCAGCAGGAACCATGGAAAAAACAACCGGTTTTTTAATGTTCAGGACTGCCCGGGGGATGAAAAAAATGCTTGATGCGAGATTAAGCGGCTTCAACGTGACTTCCTCTCAAGCAACTGTTTTAAACGCACTGAGCCTCCAGGACGGCCAATCCCTATCGGATATCGGAAAAAGTATTCACCTTGACAAACCGGCCATTACAGGTCTCGCAGACAGAATGGAGAAAGATGGGTTGGTTGAACGGAGACGTACTTCATCTGACCGGAGAATCATTCAGCTCTTTTTTACTGATAAAGGAAAAAAACTATATAAGAAAATTGAAAATATTATTGTACAGGTTGACCAAGATTTGGTTGAAAATATGAATGATCCAGAAATAGAATCATTACATAAAATGTTGCAATCAATTTGGGAAAAATCAAATAGTTAATAATGAAGAACTCAAATCCACAATGAAAAAAATAGGACTTTAATTATGTCTGTTAATGTAATGGAAGAATGGAAAGGGAAATCCCTTGACGATATACTTTGGCTTTGCCAGGAAACAGTCGAAGATGCTGAAGTAACGACCGTTAAACGCTGGAGGAAAGCTGGCGGAAAAGTCGTTGGTCATTTCCAGGTATATTTCCCGGAAGAAATTGTTCATGCTGCCGGCATGCTGCCAATGAAAATGTTTGGGGCTTCTGTTGAGACAAGAATTTCTGATAGTCACTTCGGATCCTACCTTTGCTCAATTATGAAAACTTGTCTGGAGCAAGTTCTCTCCGGCCGGGTAGAATTGGACATGTTTGTCACCCATCCCATTTGTGACGCCGCCCGAAACCTGGCTCCTATCTGGGGAAGAAATTTTGACTATCCTTGCCAGATCCTCTATTTACCTCAAAATCCAAATTCCAGTTACTCTGTTCAATATTTAAAAGAAGAATACGAACGAATCAAAGGCGTGATCGAAAAGGTGGCCGGTAAGAAAATAACAAATAATAATTTGAGAAACTCCATTTCTGTTTTTAATAAGAACCGTGCCTTACTCAGGAAATTATATGAAATAAAAAGAACCAAACCTTGGCTCATTACGATAAATGAAGCATACGTTTTAATGGCTATTGGCGGTTTAATCCCTAGGGAAGAACATAATGAAATACTGGAGGACGTCCTCCCGAAGATTGAAGGAAGGAATAACCGAAAGCAGGATCGAATCAGAGTGGTGTTCGAAGGCGGTTTCTGTGAGCAGCCTCCATTAGACATGCTGAGAACCATTGGCCGTTCCTGTTATGTGGTTGATGACGATTTATTAATTGGCCTGCGGTACATATTAGAAGATATCGACGCCGGCGATGACCCGTTTAATGCAATGGCAGAAGCCTATATTAACCATTCAACCTATAGTCCCGTACAACATGATCTGCGGAAGCCAAAAGAAAAAATGTTAAGGGAACGGGTTCAAAATGCAAAGGCCGATGCTGTCATTATTACCGCAGCCAAAATGTGTGAGCCGGGGCTGGAAGAACAAGTCACTTACACACAGGAATTTGATAGAAATAATACACCGTATTTCGTCAGTGAGTTTGAAGAAAATATGACTAGTTTTGATCATTTGGAAATACAATTAGAGACATTTGTCGAAAATTTAATGTTTGATTGAGGTAGAATATGAATGAAGTAAATTCAAAAGAAATTGTCGGTCGTGGAACCCGTGAAGGAGCCTCTTTATTTAGAGATTGGTTTCAGAACCTTACGGAAAAGGCAGAAAAAGGTGAAACAGCTGCCTATGTTTTTGTTATGGGAAGCATCGCAGAAATTCTTCGCGTATTTGATTTGCCCATGGTTTTCCCGGAAATTCATTCTTTGCAAACAGCCGTGCGCCACGTGGCCGATGACTATTTAAACGTTGCAGAGGATTATGGTTACTCCCCCGACATCTGTGGGTATGTAAAAGCTGATTTTGCCATGCAAATGATGAAAGGGGATCATCCTATGGGTCGCATCCCAAAACCGGGGATTGCTGTATTGACCAATGCTTGCAATACCTATCTGAAATGGGGTGAAATCTGGGAACGTGTCCATGATATTCCCATGTTCTCCATCGATGTCCCTGCCACGCGGGAAGCGGGCACCAGAACCTGGCCGGGCGATGAACAATTCGAACGTGAGAGAAAATATGTTAAGGCTCAATTGTTAGAACTGATTGAACTTTGCGAAAAAATAACCGGTAAGAAATTTGATATTGATCGTCTGAGGGAAATTTTGGGACATGTCAATACCATGAGCAGCGGCTGGGAGCGGGTGTTGGAGTTGAATCAAAGCAGACCTTCCCTTTTCAATGCCCTCACTGACGGAACCGTTTATTTAGGTATGTCCAATGTGTTTAGAGGGACGGCGGAAGGAGCCCGATTTTTTGAAAGACTAGTAGAGGAAATGGAATACATGTCTTCCAACGGAATTGGTACTCTTACAGATGAAAAATACCGTTTGAGCTTTATTGGTGTTCCCTGTTATCCTATTTTTCGACGATTTAATGAAATGTTCACAGAATGGGGCGGATCCTTTGTCATGTCCACCTATTTATGGTTTGCAGCTGGCGGATCAAATTTAGGGTTTCAGTATGATTTAAATAATCCCATTGATTC
>CAZBEY010000060.1:0-12014 GCA_964491015.1 uncultured bacterium
ACCAAACAGGAAATTAATGAATGTGAAGTTTCAAATAAGAAGGAAATTTGATTTCTGTGGATTCAATTATTGATTTTAACATTAATATTGATTTTTTTATATCCTTTTGATTAAATCATGCGGGAGTATTGCTTGCTGCATCTAAGAATACTCATGGAAATTATTGACAGATATATAACCTTATTCGTTAAAAAAGATTTAAAAACTAAAATGGTTTTTATTGGAGGGCCGCGTCAGGTGGGCAAAACCACGATGGCTCTTTCTTTGTTGCCAGATGGAAACGAGGAACACTCAGCTTACCTGAATTGGGATTATTCGAAAAACCGGAGTACGATTAAAAAGGGAGATCTTCCTCCAAATCAACTCCTAATCATCTTTGATGAAATTCACAAATATGCCCGATGGCGGAATCTTGTAAAAGGGTATTATGATAACTTAGAAAGTGAAAGGACGTTTATTGTTACAGGATCCGCACGGTTGGATTATTATCGAAAAGGAGGGGATTCGCTCCAGGGCAGGTATTATTATTATCGCCTTCATCCTTTTTCATTAATGGAATTAGATTCGAAGCCTACACAAACAGACTTGGAAATACTATTATCATTTGGAGGATTTCCGGAGCCATTACTAAAAGGAAATGAATCGAATTGGCGACGATGGCAACACAGTCGAATTGAGAAAGTTATTTATGATGATATTCGTGATTTGGAGCATGTAAAGGAATTAAGCTTATTAGAACTGTTGGCAGAGGAACTTCCTAATCGTGTAGGCACAACCCTTTCAGTAAGAAACTTAAGTATTTTACTTGAAATCGCCCCAAAAACGTGCAAACACTGGCTTGCATTATTTGAGCGTCTATATTATTCCTTCAGGATTTCACCCTATGGTTCACCAAAAATCCGGGCAGTAAAAAAGGAACAAAAGCTTTACTTATGGGATTGGTCACTCATCGAGGAACAGGGATACAGGTTTGAAAATTTAGTGGCCTGCCAATTGTTAAAATATTGCCATTTTATTGAAGATACCGAAGGATACAAAATGGAATTGCGGTTTATCCGTGATACCGACAGACGAGAAGTAGATTTTGTCGTCCTTAAGGATAAAATGCCGCTATTTGCAGTGGAATGTAAAACGGGTGAAAGAAACCTAAGCCATGCCATCCCATATTTCAGCAATAGAACAAATATACCCAAGTTTTATCAGGTTCATATGGGAACAAAGGATGTAGTAAAAAATAGCTTCCGAATTCTACCGTTTACTACATTTTGTAAAGAAATGGGTATGCCTTAAATCAATCAACCAATCATTAGCATTTTAAAAGAACAATGATTGAAGTCCTTGTAAAAAGTACCGGGTTTGAGTATGAAATACTTTCACATAATACTATTAATCGAATGAATCTTTATTACAAAAATCCACAAATATTTCTGTCATCATGCGAAGCGAAGCGACAAAGTGATCTCCTTGGATATGATGAACTAAGGAGATCGCTTCGTCGCTCATTCCTCACTTTGCAAGGACATCAAATTATTGTGACTATCCATCGCCAGATTAATGTCATAATGCAATTTTAACCGCAATGCCTTAGCTTTATGGGTGTGTATATGAGATGATTGAATGATTATTGTTTCAACCTTTCAAAGGTTTGAAACCTTTGAAAGGTTGAATGATGATTGATTGATTGAACATTCGAAATAGATGCGCCTAACCTATACCTAATGAATGACTTCTGACTTTTGAATTATATTGTATTTACAGAAATTATTATTCAAATTTGTTTAATTTTATTAGGGATACATCGTTGGAAATGAATATTGATATTATGTTTGGATTGGGACATACCAGCGTTGGTGGGAAATGCAAAAAAGATCTTCAATTAATAATCAACTGGCGATTATGATTAAACCGTCTGCGAAAATTATTTCCAAGCAACAAAAACAAGTAATAGAATACTCTTTTTTATTTCTTGTCTTTACTATCAGCACCTGTTCCTCTTCAAAACTAACAATTAGTCCCACAAATGGTGAGCATGATTTTATATCTGATAAATCTATTGAATATAAATCGTTTTGGGATGCCAGCGAAAATCTTGACTTTAATTATCTATCTTACCAAATATTATTAGAGGATCAACAAAGATTTTCTGAAGCATTGAAATCCGTTGTGGATGGTGATATAAATAAGGCGGTAACACAATTAGAGAATCTTTTCTATTTTACTACTGATTCACTCATTAAAAAACATTCGGAAGAGATTCTTATTAAACTACTTTTTTTTCAATCAAACTGGGAAAAACTTTTAGAGCTTAAAGAGAAATCTAATAATGGGGAATTAGAAAACAATATGGTATTTTATAAAGCATTTAGTAAATCTCCCAAAGAGAGTTATTTATTCCCTTCCCGACCAACAATAATCCCGTTAGATCCAATATTTTTTGGTTCAAGTCCAGTGATTGAATTAATTGTGAATGGACATAGAAAAAAATTCTGGGTTGATACCGGGGCCGGTCTTAGTGTTGTAGCTTCAGACGTTGCCGAAGAATGTAATATACTACCGATTGGAACGGAAAAAACAACTGGACGGGCAGGCACCGGTAAAAGAATTAGTATTCAACCTGCCATCATAGACGATTTACAAATAGGGGAACTATTGATAAAGAACCATCCTGTTCTAATTGTCGATAAGAATGAAATGGAATTTAGATTATTTGGTTTCTTAAGAATTCTAAAGATTGATGGAATTATTGGTTGGCCTGCAATTCAAAATATGAAGATAGAATTTGATTATAAGAAAAAGCTTACTACTATTAATAAACCTGTTAAAGTGAAAACGAAAAATCGAAATCTGTTCTGGCTTGGTAAACCTATTGTAAGAGTAAAAACGCCTGAAGGCTTAAATCTTAATTTTCAACTTGACACAGGAGCAAATAGAACCAGTATACACAAGAATATTCTGAAAAAAATTATCATTGAAAGTACTTATTCAAAAAGGAGTACTGATTGGTCTATTGGAGGTTCTGAAAAGACAAATAGCAAATATTTTTCTAATTTATCACTCATTCTTAACGGAAACATATTACATTTCGATGTAATTCGTATAAGTACACCGAGAGGTGAAGTTTTTATTAAGTTAGATGGTATACTAGGAATTGATTTAGCTCAAAATAATCGGATTATGATTGATAATATAAATGGGAGATTTAATCTCTATTAATTGGAATTGGGCTAAAGGTCTAAATCTCTACAAAGTTCTGATATGCGAATCTACTGGGTCAGAAAACGGTAAATCAATCAACCGATTTTCTACCGCTTGTTTCAATTTATTATAATGCATTTACCAAGTTAAAACAGCACGAACATAGTCAGCGTATTCCAAATAAAATACAGCTCACCGATTACCGCTCACTAATCCACCGGACTACTCAAACCGCAACGATTCAATGGGGTCCAAATTAGCAGCCCGCCAAGCCGGATAGATACCAAATCCAATTCCGATTATAGAACATACTACCAATCCGTAAATAATCCAGTCCATTGGAATGACCGCCGGAATGTTCATTAAAATCGCCACTGCATTTCCACCGGCGACTCCCAGGATAACACCGATAATTCCACCCATTTCACTTAAGAAAACGGCTTCTGCGAGGAATTGGGTAATGATATCCCTTTTATTGGCGCCGATAGCTTTCCGAATTCCAATTTCTTTGATTCGTTCGGTCACAGATACGAGCATAATATTCATAATACCGATGCCGGCAACTAAAAGGGCAATAATGCTGATCACAAAGGCAAATAATTTTATTCCTCCTGTAAAGGAACTAAAGGTGTCCAGAAGTTGGGCATTGGATACCACTTCAAAATCGTTTTCTTCACCGGGCGGTACCTTTCTGATCATCCGCAGAATACCCACCGCCTCATCCTGGGTCTTTTCATAAAATTCTGTGGAGGGTGCGCCCACAGTAATACTCAATGATGTCCGATAATGTGCAAAATGATGGAGATAAGTTGTAATGGGGAGGATCACATAATTGTCCTGACTTTGGCCAAAAGACTGTCCTTTTCTTTCGGCAATACCAATGACCATAAATGAAATACCGTCAATGGTAATATGTTTCCCTAGTGCGTATTCAAATGGAAACAGTTGATCCAAAGCATCACCGCCAAGCACAACAACCCTCCTGCCGTAGTGAACGTCGTCATGGGTAACATTTCGGCCTTCATCTATATAAGTATTAAATGTTCGAGCTGTCCATTCATCCCCGGCGAAGAGAACAATATTTCGCTTGGCCTGATTATCTTTATACTTGATACTCTTTCCCCAGGCATCGTCCCCAACACTGATAAATTCGGCTGTTTTTACCCTCTCTCTCAATTGTTCATATTGATCATAAGTAATGCTTTTTCGCTTTGAATATTTTTCCCAGGAATCATGTCCACCAATATGAATAGCGGGATATTTTTGAAATGAAAATGTATTGGCCCCAAATACATTGAGCCCTGATTGGATGGAGGACTCCATGGTCGTAATCGCTGTCATTACACCGATCACAGAAAATACACCGATGGCAATTCCCAACAGGGTCAATGAGGAGCGTAATTTATTCTCACGGATAGACTGTAAAGCCATCCGAAGACTTTCTTTCAGCGTATTTTTGAAATGACTTTTCTTTTGTACTACCATCGTTTAGTCACAAAAAAAGGATGATTGGACGGTTGGTTTTCCGACACTACAACGGCTCCTGCTGCTTTTCCGCCGCTCCACAGATTACTGCTCACCCCGCCTACTGTCCTGGGGCGGGCAAGCACTTCGGCCATATTATTCATAACGAAGCGCTTCTATGGGATCCAAACGAGCAGCCTTATAAGAAGGGGCTAATCCTGCCAGTATTCCAACTACGGAACTTAATACCAGAGATACGACAGCAAGTGAAATGGGCATTGAAGAAGGGAATATTAATTTATCTATCAAGTAGCTGCCACCAAGGGCAAGGGTTACACCCACAAAACCTCCAAATAAACATATGAATAGTGCTTCAAGTAAAAATTGCTGCATAATGCTTCTCGGAGTGGCGCCAATGGCTTTCCGAACGCCAATTTCCCGAGTCCGCTCTTTCACAGATACAAACATAATGTTCATGATACCGATCCCCCCTACAACCAAGGATAGAATGGTAATAAAAAGCCCGGTTCCTCCGATGGTTAGCTTCATGACTTGATATTGCTGACGAAATGCATCCTGTTGATTTATGGCGAAATCATTTTTTTCTTCAGGATGCAACCCACGTAATCTCCGCATGATTGCCGTAATTTCATCTTTTGCTTCTTCGACATGTGCCTGATCAACTTTGACTTCTATCCGCATCCATCCCCGGCGTGAAAATAGGCGATGGTAGGTGCCCAAAGGTATGACTGCGCGATTATCAAGGCTAAACATACCTAAAAATTTTCCCTGTTTTTCCGCGACCCCTGCAACTCGAAAAACATAATGTCCAATTTTTACTTTTTGATTGATGGGATTTTCGTTTTCAAACAATGAATTGGCGACATCGTAACCAATAATAATAACACGTGCTCCGCTGCGATCCTCTCCTTCCGTAAAAAATCGTCCTGCCTCAATATTCATATAAGCGGTCTGCATAAATTCAGTGGTCGTCCCCAAAATATTGATTCCCATAGCTATTTTTTCTTTCCGGGACATATTTGACGTTCGAATGGTGACAGGTGCAGCTGCTTTTACGTACTTGCTTTGGGATTTGATTTTTTCAACATAATCTATTTTCAAATCAGGCCGATTGCGTATTTCCCACCATTCCTGGCTGCCGAACCATTCATGCTTGGCTATATACAAAACATCTCTTCCCAAAAAAGACATACTTTTCTCAAAGGAACGATCCAATCCTGAGATGAGTGTTCCCATAAGTGTAACGGCAAGGATCCCAACAATAATCCCCAATGTGGTTAAACCGGCACGGAGTTTATTCCCCCATATTGCATTCATCGCCATCCGCGTAGATTCAATAAACCCAAACATTGTCAGCTGGTCACCATATTACCCCGATCAATCTTATCATTTTTCCGATTCTTGTTAATGACGTCTTCATTTATTTTTCCATCAAGAATATGGAGGGTTCGATGGGCATGCTCGGCAATATATGCTTCGTGTGTTACGAGTATTACTGTATTCCCTTCCTGATATAATCCATCCAGAATATCCATAATTTCAACGCCACTTTTTGAGTCAAGATTTCCGGTAGGTTCATCTGCTAAGATGATGGATGGATCGGTCACCAATGCCCTTGCGATAGCGACACGTTGTCTTTGTCCGCCGGAGAGTTCATTTGGTTTATGATGCATTCTATCAAAAAGACCCACTTTTTCCAAGGCTACGTTTGCTTTTTCCAAACGATCTTCTCGCGGGATATTCGCATAAATGAGGGGTAATTCCACATTCCGAAGCGCTGTCAATTTTGGGAGTAAATTAAATGTTTGGAATACAAATCCTATTTTTCGATTTCGGATGGATGCCAATTGATTGTCATCCATTTCATGAACTTTTTCACCTTCAAACTCGTAGGTCCCTTCTGTCGGTGAATCCAGGCATCCAATCATATTCATCATAGTGGATTTTCCCGATCCTGATGGTCCCATAATAGAAATATATTCGTTATAATTGATGGTCAGATCAACGCCATCTAGAGCTCTGACAATTTCCCCCCCCACATCATAATGACGTTTAACCCCTTGGAGTTTTATTAAATCAGCCATTATTCATCTTCATCCAGCGAAACAGTCATATTATGTTTCAAATCCCGGCTGATGGCTTTATAACTTCCCGTGATTATTTTTTCTCCCTCTTCCAATCCGCTAATTACTTCATATTTAGTTTCACTGCTAATGCCTACTTTGATTGGTTTGGCCACAGCAAATGGCCCTTTTTTATTTCCCTTGATTTTGGATCCTTCTGTTGGTTGATCTTGTATAATAAACACCAATTCAATCATTTCCTTTTTGCCTTTTCCACTTCTAAACTTTTTATCTTCATCTTGTTTATCAGATTTTTTTTCAAAATTCAATTCATTTTCATATCCTTCCGGACGAATAGTTAAACTCTGAATAGGAATGGTTAGTACATCCTTTCTCACATCGGTGATTATATTGGTATTTGCACTCATACCTGGTCGAATTTGGGGATGAACATTAAGCATTCGGACTTTCACCTTAAAATTGGTCACTTGTTCCTGAGTCCCAAAATTGGATGTTTCAGCGACGTGGGCAATTTCACTTACAATCCCGTAAAAAATCGTATCTTGAAAGGCATCCACTTCAATTTCAGTCGTATCACCAATGGTTAAAGAAATCACATCATTTTCATTGACGTCTACCAGCACTTCCATTTTAGTCAGATCAGCAATTGTCATCAATATTTCAGCTTGGAAGACACTTCCAATTGCCATTTCCCCCACTTCCTTATTGATTCTTGTGACGATTCCACCGGTGGGTGCAGTCATTTTTAATTTAGAGAGTTCATCCTCTCGGGAAATGAGTGCTGCTTTGGCTTGTTTAAGTTGATTAACCGCTAATTCATATTGGGCTGTAATCGCTTCCAGTTCCTGTTTTGAAATCAGACGCTGATCATAAAGAGATTCCATCCTATCCTTTTGTGCCGACACCTTAATGAGACTTGCTTCTGCAGAATTGACTGCAGACATGGCTTGGTCTCTGGCTGCTTTGTGTTGCTTTTCGTCGAGAGTAATGAGCAATTGCCCTGCCCGGACATGATCCCCTTCCTTCACAGTAATTTTAGTAATCCATGCTGACGTAGTGGCGCTGATTTTAATTTCTTTAACAGGTTGAATTTTCCCACTGGCGTTTACTTTATGAATCACTGACCCCCTATGGACTTCCTCCACTTCTACTTTTATCGCATTTTCATCTTTTCTAAAAATATTCGCAGCAATGACGACGGCAATCAATATGAGAATGCCGATGATGATAAATAATTTTTTTCTATTTTTTTTCTTTGCCAAAATATCTCCTGTTTATCTGTAATCCTGATCAAGTATTCCTATGACAGCTCTCAGTTGGGCTTCCTGTATCCGCGCATCATATTTTGTTGTCACCAGCGAACTCCGTGCCTGGGTTACGGATACTTGGGCATCTAATATTTCCAGTACAGTGGCTGACCCTAAACTATACCGTTGTTGAACTAACTTTAAATCTTCTTCTGCCGATGCTAATATTTGTTCATCCAGGGGAATCAGTTCCTGATAATCTTCAAGCGTATTGAGGAGATTTTCTAGTTGGACATGGAGATCATTTTTTCGGGTGATATAGCTGTACTGCTGTTTTCGAATGATCAATTCAGCCTGTTGTTCCCTTGTCGAAAGATTATATCCGGTGAATATTGGAATAGATAATGATAATGAAACAGTCGAAGTCCATTGATCCACCTTTGCCATGTCCGCAAATTCCGGTGTGCTGGTTCCATATTGCATGGAGGCGTTTAAGTTAGGCAAACGGGCACCGAGTAATATTTTTCTATTTAACTCCGATTTGGCAATCTGAGATCGTATGATCAGTAGAGTTGGGTTATATTCCTCCATCTCAACAATGGCTTCTTTTAAATCCGGTATTGGCAATAATGGCCTGACAAAATCGGTCACTTCAAATTTTGTTTGCGATCCCATTAATCCCATGCTGTTTCGAAGGACTAATTCAGTATTTATTAATCTTGTTTCTTTCAGAAGAATATCTGTTTTTGATCTGCCCAATTGAACTTCTGCCTTTAATAAATCTGTTTTTTTTACCGCTCCAAGTGCAAATTGAAGTTTTACCAATTCTATTTGCTCCCGAGCCAAATCTAATGTTTTTTTAGCAACTTCCAATAATTGTCGAGATTTAAGATATTCGTAGAAGGACTGATGGACATTTAATACAACCGATATCATTTCCTGTCGTGCCGACTGTTTAGCAATCACAACATCCCTGCCAGCTGTTCGAATCTGATTTAACCATTGACCTCCATCATAAAGTGTCTGGTTTAATGAAAATGACGAACCAAAAGCATTAGAAACGCCGCCATAAGGAGTTGATAACGATAAAGTATCTCCTAAAAATTCAAATGAGGAATTAGTCGTCCCTTTGGGGATAGTTGTTTCACTCCATGAATTACCATAACTAATGGTTGGGAGAATATGGCTTAATGAACCTTTTTTCCCGGCGACGGCAGATTGTATTTCCAGAGCCGTGGATTTTAAAGTTTCTTTATTCGTCAAAGCAATTTCGACACATTCTTTTAAAGAATATGCTTGGGCATCGAGTTGAACAAAAGAGATTGTTATATATAATAGGAGGATTTTTTTCATTAGTTATGTAAAAAGAGACCCGATAAAGGAGAAAAAGGTTGTCTGTAATATCCAATATATCATTAGTGCAATAAAAAACGGTTTTACGTCCCGTCGGTATAATACACTCATACCAATGGCAAGAAGAATAATGCGCCATAAGGCAAAAAGATCCATCCCGTTTAAAAAATTGTAAATGAAATCACCCGGTTCTCCGATATTTAATAAACCCAGACCCATACTGATATTCATTCTCCATTGCGAAATCATGAGCGGGACTTTGATCAACGCCTCCAAGACAGCAATCATATACGTATAGGAAGTCATTAACAGAATATTCCCAAAGGAGGATTTTCCGCCAAAAAAGAAATTCCCGATCATTAATACAATGAATGACATGAGTAAAATTCTAAGGGGCGTTGCCAACGCGCTGGATGCATATCCAATGAACTTCATTGTGGTAGTTGGATCCTGAATTTTTTCGATACTTTCGTTTAGCATTTCTTCTTTCTGTTCTTCAGGCACCCTGGAACTTTCCATAATAAATTTTTCTGCCTGCTCCAGTTGAACTTCCACAAGCAAATCCTTCAGAATAATCATACTACCGAGGCCGATAATTGCGGTGAGGACCATGGGAAATAATGCATTTTTCCAATGTATTTTCGATAATGAAATAAAAACATCCCGAGGTTCTACAAACACATTTATAAAATATTTCATTTCTATTTTTCTTTTATTTTCAGTAAATAATCTTTTGCTGATTCATAATCATTGTCTATCTCGCCACTGAGTATAGCTTCTTCGATTGCACCTTTAATTTCCCCGATTTTCTTTCCTTCAGTGAGATTGCAAATTTTCATAATTTCATCCCCTCGCACCGGCGACTGAAACGCTTTTAGTTTATCACGTTCCACAACATTCGACATTTTCAATTCAACGATTTCAAAATTTTTCATGTATTGTTCCACACGATGAGGATTACGCGTGGTAATGTCTGCTCTACATAATAACATGAGATCATCCAAGTCATCTCCTGCGGCGACCATTAATCGCCGGACAGCTGAATCGGTTACTTCTTTTTTAACAAGAGAGATGGGACGAAGATGGAGCAGCGTCATTTTTTTCAGAAACTCCCTTATTGTGTTGGACAGTTTAAGACGTTTGGACGCCCTTTCCATCAGCCGCTCGCCGACAGCATCGTGGCCATGAAAAGTATATCCTTTTTGTTTATTTATTCGACGTGTTGTAGGTTTGGCGATGTCGTGAACCAGTGCAGCAAAACGCAATTCCATTTTATCGGAAAGCATGGCAGCATTATCCACAACCTGCATCGTATGGTTAAATATATCTTTATGGTGCCATTCCTTTGTTTGCTCTAATCCAACCATTTTATCTATTTCCGGAAATACATATTTCATTAGTCCCGTTTCCTGCAATAATATGAGTCCGATAGACGGCTTATCTGTTGAAAGAATTTTTATTAATTCAGCTGTGACACGTTCTTGTGAAACAATTCCGATTCTATGGGCTTGTTTTTGAATTGCCCGGTAGCTGTCTTCATCTATTTTAAAATTCAATGCAGAAACAAAATAGGCAGCGCGCATCATTCGCAAAGGGTCTTCGCGGTATGTTTCACCAGGGTCCAATGGAGTTCTTAACTGTTTTGCCTGCAAATCGGTAATTCCGCCGTGGGGATCGTGGAGTTCTCCAAACCGTTCCGGGTGAAGATCAACGGCTAGTGTATTTACCGTAAAATCTCGACGAAGCAAGTCCCCTTTCAAATCGGTATAAATAATTTTTTTTGGTTTTCTGGAATGGTCATTGTACGTTTCTGTACGAGCGGCTGCCACCTCCAGGGGAATCTTTGTGTAGGGAATCTTGGCCGTTGAAAATTTCGGGAAAGGAACGATTTTTTTTACACCAAGTTTATCAGCGAGATTTCTTGCAAATTTCACTCCATCGCCAACAACCATAAAATCAATCTCTTTTAATTTTCTACCCAGAAATATATCGCGCACGTATCCGCCGACAACATAGACGTCTACCTTGAGTGATTCACCCAGTTCGCCGGCTGTTTTTAAAACATGATAGCCGATTTTATTTTCTTCGAGTAAGTGATGAATGTTTGCCATATTAGCCGAGAATTTACTACAGTTGATATACAACAAACAGCCTAACTGGCGGTTGGATTTATGTTGTTGTGGTAAAGAATATTTTTCGGGAAAGATTAGAGCATTATTTGCCACCGGTCAGACATGAACCAAAAGGTTACAAATTCATCATTTAGACAGAACAATGGCTGAATGATGATGGATATTCAAGTACAACGCTCCAACGAGAACAGGGAATCTCGCACAGTGAAGAAATGCCACTCCGGCAATATTCAGGGTAACTATATCTTTTTGGTTCATGGTTCGCTCCGATTTAAGATTATAACACCAAAAAGACCGAAAACAAAAAAAGCGCCGGAGCGCTTTTCAGTTACCGGTTTAGCAGTTTTGCTTTAAGCCGCCTGCAAGTTGGTTTAAATCACGGCTTTAACGTTGGTTAGAGTTTACAAAACTTTATCTATATTCCTATCGTTAATATTTTTATGATATTTTTTGTGAAATTCTTATATTTGTAATTTTGTTACTTGCTGTAGATATTTTCTTTCTTAATCAACTTTGAA
>CAZBEY010000061.1:0-11705 GCA_964491015.1 uncultured bacterium
CAGGTTATAACCAGAATATCAATTATGGACATTTTAATCAGTTGTGATTATTATTTTGTGGTTCAGATAGAAATAAATGGTTCTGATTTTTTAGTAATCCTTCCAATCTTGACAGCGGGGAATGGTGAGGAAATGTTAAAAATTTCGAGATATTTTTCGACATCTTTTTCCGGGAGTGAAATTAGCAGTCCTCCGGACGTTTGAGCATCTGTGGCCAATAATTGGTCTGTTTTGGATAATGCACTATTAAAATGAACATAATCTTTTACAAATTCCAGGTTCCTTTTTGATCCACCGGGAATGATTCCATCAGAGGCTAATTCTTTCACACCTGGCAAAAAATCTAATTGATTGAAATTTATTTCAGCTGAAACACCACCTGCTTTGCACATTTCCAGTAAATGTCCCAAAAGACCGAAACCTGTCACATCAGTTGCAGCATGAATATCCAAACCTTTCATTGCATTTGCGGCTAAATCATTCAACGAAGTCATTGACAACACGGCGGTATTGATCTGATTCGATTCAGCAATTCCTTTTTTGATTGCTGTAGCAATAATTCCTGTCCCAAGTGGTTTAGTCAGAATTAAAGTATCATTCGGTTTAGCCCCATTATTTCGAATAAGTTCATCCTTTTCAACTTCACCGGTAACTACGAGGCCGTACTTTGGTTCTTTATCATCAATTGAATGGCCGCCCACAATTGTAATTCCAGCTTCTGCTGCTTTATCTGCCCCTCCCTGTAATATTTCTGTTAGGATTGATTTCGGCAGTTCTTTAATCGGATAACCAACGATATTTAAAGCGAATAAGGGTTTTCCACCCATTGCATAAATATCAGATAGAGCATTAGCAGCAGCAATTTGCCCGAACTGATATGGATCGTCCACAATTGGAGTGAAAAAATCAACCGTTTGGACGATATATCTGACACCATCCAGACGTACTATGGCAGCATCATCAGCTCCGTCAAAGCCAACGAGGACACGATCATCTTTTGTTAGGTTAAGTTGACCCAGAACCTGGGTCAGGTCTTTTGGACCTATTTTACACGCTCAACCGGAACCATGGGATAATGTAGAAAGGCGAATTTGCTCTTTTGTTTTCATTTTAGTTTATTAGTCAATTTCCTAACATCTTCAATGGTATTGATTTCAATACCCACAAGATAATCTAAATGAATGGTTTTAAATACTGAATGCACATGGACTTGAGCCTGGTATTGATGCAGAACCATGGGAATATGTGCTGTTTTCAGAACCATTAATTGAAAGGGATAATCTATATCGGTCGGTATTAAAGTCGAAATAGTAGTCCCTTTCTCAAAATGTTGATGCCGTAATTCTTGAATATCTTTCAATAATATTTTCTCTTTGAAAATCCAGGGTGCTCTCTCGTCTGCACTATCTTTTATTAAGTCATACCCTTTTTGAAAAAGGTCTAAGAAATAATGTCCATAAACTCCTTTTCCCAATGTAGTGGAAATGTAATCATTAATCGTTTGTTCACATTTCTTCAAGGTTGTTTTCCAAAGGGGAAAATGATTTCGAAATAGAAAATAACCAAAGGATGTATTAAATGAATTCCCCGGGTTAAAAAATGATTTCAGATCGTAGGTTAAATTTTTCAGCTCATTCTTTATTTCATGAGAAAATAAGTGAACGGTTAATGGCATTGTTCCTTTCTGCAGAAAATCAGGGGGGATATGGGATTCATTTAAATTCAATGAATATGATTTGTCGATACCGTGGATATTAATTTGGATAAATGCCCCAAGATCACTCATTTTAATTAAATTCCCCAGTGCTTTATCGAATTCGGGGATGGTGGCAATGGACGGCGCAGATACATCCCCGGATAATTCCGGAAAGATGGATAGTTGACTCGGATTGTGCTTATGACTCATAGAAAGGTGTTAAGTTTACGCCGATAGAGGATAAAGTGCAATTTTTCATCGACTTTAAAAATCATCCACTAATCCATTTGATTTACGTACAAACACGTTGGTAAATTTGGATTCACACAGGTAATATAATCGATTGAAATCAACACTATTAACCTCCAAGTGGGCCTTATAATTTCCGGTCGTTTTATATTTAATTCTTAATTTTCAGACCAATATACTTCATGAGTAAGACACTAAAAACTATTGATGATGTTGTCATTCGTTTTGCAGGAGATTCCGGCGATGGGATGCAGTTGACCGGCGGACGATTTACAGAGGCGACTGCCATTGTTGGTAACGATTTAAGCACATTACCGGATTACCCGGCAGAAATTCGCGCTCCTGCCGGTTCACTGGCAGGTGTGAGCGCATTTCAAATACATTTCAGTTCTAAAGACATTCATACACCAGGGGATAAAGTTGACGTATTGGTTGCAATGAATCCTGCAGCATTAAAAGTGCATCGCGGAGAATTGGAACCGGGAGGGATGCTTATTTGCAATACGGCAGCGTTTACACGAAAAAATTTGACTTTTGCAGGATACGAATCAAATCCATTAGAAGATGAGTCATTAGGAGATACATTTAAGGTATTTGCCATTAATATGGCAACATTCGTTACTGAAGCATGCGCAGATTTGGGTATTCCTCCTAAAACGGTGCAGCGCACAAAAAATTTATTTGCGTTGGGACTTCTATTCTGGATATATGACAGACCGCTGCAAACGACCAAAGATTGGTTGAGAAAGAAATTCGCTAAAAGACCTGAACTAGTGGAAGCGAATGCTCGAGCGTTAGATGCTGGATACAATTATGGAGAAACGGCTGAAATATTCACAACAAGGTATCAAGTATCTAAAGCGGATCTGCCGAAAGGGAAATACAGAAATATCGTTGGAAATTATGCACTCACGCTCGGGTTAGTTGCAGCGGCTGAAAAATCAAAACTACCATTATTTTTTGGCGGATATCCCATCACACCAGCAAGCGATATTCTACACGCACTTTCTGCTTTAAAACATCACAATGTAAAAACTTTTCAGGCAGAAGATGAAATTGCCGGTATGACGTCAATTATCGGGGCTGCTTTCACCGGAAACCTTGCTGTTACTGCTTCATCAGGCCCGGGGATCGCTTTGAAAGGAGAAGCATTAGGACTGGCAGTTATTGCTGAACTCCCAATGGTAATTGTAAATGTTCAGCGGGGGGGCCCCAGTACGGGTTTGCCCACCAAAACTGAACAAGCTGATCTGTTTCAGGCACTTTACGGTCGGAACGGAGAAGCGCCAATTCCAGTGATTGCCTCTTCAACACCGGGTGATTGTTTTTACACTGCCTATGAAGCGTGCAGAATCGCTTTAAAATATATGACACCGGTACTTCTTCTAACCGATGGCTATTTAGCAAATGGATCAGAACCGTGGCTGATTCCAAATGTAGACGATTTGACTCCAATTGAAGTCAAATTTGCTGACACTTCGACTCTTATTGATGGACAGTTCATGCCTTATATGAGATCGAAAGAGACATTGGCTCGTGCGTGGGCGATTCCGGGGACAAAAGGACTGGAACATCGTATTGGTGGTTTGGAAAAGGAAGATGTAACCGGAGTAGTAAGCCACGACCCTGATAATCATAATCACATGACACAACTGCGTCAGAAAAAAATAGATAACATTATTCAAGATATACCACCGACAAAAATATTTGGTAAAATCAGTGGTGATTTGTTGCTCCTTAGCTGGGGAGGCACAAAAGGATCGTGTCTTGCAGCCGCTGAAGATTTACAAGCAGAAGGAAAATCTGTCAGTCATGTTCATTTACGCTGGTTGAATCCGTTACCGGGTGATTTGGAGGAAATATTAAAGAAATTCAATCATATCCTAATCCCCGAGATCAATTTAGGGCAATTAATAAAGGTGATTCGCGGTGAATTTTTGGTAGATGCAAAAGGATTAAATTTGGTACGAGGAAAACCAATCGGTAAAGGACGGATCATTGAAAAAGTAAATGAAATTTTAGGAAGCAAATGATGGCAGATGCTAAAACAATAGAACCAAAAAAATATTCTCGAATGGATTTTGCATCGGACCAAGCGGTGCGCTGGTGTCCGGGCTGTGGAGATTACGCAATTCTATCGCAGACCCAAAAAATATTTCCTAATCTTAAGATTGATAAAGAAAATATTGTTTTTATTTCCGGTATTGGCTGCTCAAGCAGATTTCCCTATTATATGAATACCTTTGGTTTTCATACAATTCACGGGCGTGCTGCAGCCATTGCTTCCGGCGTTAAAATCGCAAATCCTGAACTGTCTGTATGGGTCGTAACAGGGGATGGAGATGGATTATCCATTGGAGGGAATCATACCATTCATTTACTGAGACGTAATTTGGATATTAATGTAATGTTATTTAATAACCGGATTTATGGTTTGACCAAGGGTCAATATTCACCCACGTCTGAAGTAGGAAAAATTACAAAATCAACGCCTTTTGGATCTATAGATAGGCCATTTAATCCCGTGTCACTTGCATTAGGCGCTGATGCAACATTTGTTGCACGGACTATTGATCGTGAAATAAAACACATGCAATCAATCCTTGAAAGATCCTACAAACATAAAGGGACATCCTTTTTAGAAATTTATCAAAACTGTCTTATTTTTAACAATGGAGCTTATGCACCAATGACGGATAAAGAGACCAAAATGGATAAAGTTCTATGGCTTGAAAATGGTAAACCCATGTTATTTGGTGTGGATAAGAAAAAAGGAATACGCCTTGTGGGATATGTTCCGGAAATCATCGATTTAGACGGAGAATACTCTGTCGATGACGTTCTGGTTCATAATGAAAAAGATTACGTTATTGCATCGATGCTTGCAAATTTTACATATCAAGATGAATTTCCTGACCCTATCGGTGTGTTTTATGCCATAGATGCTCCCATCTATGATAATTTGGTCGCTAAACAAGTCAATGAAGCAATATCATTAAAGGGACGCGGATCCATTAAAGAATTACTAATTTCAGGAGATACTTGGGAGGTCGTATAAATGTCCACTCGTACTGAAACAGATAGTATTGGGCAAGTAGAAGTATTATCAAATAAGTATTGGGGCGCCCAGACCCAACGTTCACTTCAGAATTTCAAAATTGGCTCTGAACATTTCCCCAGAGATTTTATTCGTGCTTATGGAATTTTAAAAAAGGCAGCGGCGACAGTTAACGAATCTTTTGGAACCCTCGATTCAAAGCTGGCAAAAATGATAAGAGCTGGCGCGGATGAAGTCATCGAAGGAAAGCTTGATGACCACTTCCCATTGGTGGTTTGGCAAACCGGTTCCGGCACTCAGACAAATATGAATGTGAATGAGGTGATTGCAAATAGAGCTATTGAAATGATAGGTGGAGAGCTTGGGAGTAAAAATCCGATTCATCCCAATGATCATGTCAACATGTCTCAGTCCACTAACGATACATTCCCCTCTGCTATTAATATTGCAGCCGTAGAATCTGTTACCCATCGATTAATACCGGGCTTGGGAACGCTCCGAAAATCACTGTCGAATAAAGCAGACGAATTTAAAAATATTGTTAAGCTAGGCAGAACCCATTTGCAGGATGCCACACCCCTAAGTTTGGGTCAGGAATTTTCCGGTTATGCTTCTCAGATTGAGCACGGGTTGAATCGAGTGAAAAATGCACTGACTCATTGTTATGAATTAGCCATGGGAGGTACGGCTGTCGGGACGGGGATTAATTCTTTGGAAGGATTTGGTAAGGCGGCTGCAGGCGAAATTGCAAAATTAACCGGCCTTCCCTTTATCACTGCCCCAAATAAGTTTGAAGCATTAGGTGCTCAAGATAGTATTGTAGAATTATCATCAGCTTTAAAAGCAATCGCAGCTTCCATGAACAAAATTGCTAATGATATTCGTTGGCTGGGGAGCGGACCCCGGTCAGGAATCGGAGAGATAAGTTTGCCGACAAATGAACCGGGAAGTTCAATTATGCCGGGTAAGGTGAATCCAACGCAAGCGGAAGCCATGACCATGGTTTGTTCTCAAGTTATTGGGAATGATGTAACGATAACTATAGCAGGTGCATCCGGTAATTTTGAATTGAATGTATACCGCCCTGTACTGGCTTTTAATATTCTACAGTCTATTCGGTTGCTGTCAGATGTTTCTGTTTCCTTCGCAGAAAATTGTGTGGACGGTATTACGGCCAACGAGGAACGTATCTATAAAAACTTGCATAATTCTCTTATGTTGGTGACGGCATTGAATCCCCATATTGGTTATGATAAAGCAGCAACAGTCGCCAAGAAAGCGCACAAGGAAAACACCACACTACGGGAAGCGATTATTAAATTGGATTATATGAGCGGAGAAGATTTTGACAGACTGGTAGAACCTGAAATGATGATAACACCGAGAAAAAAGAGCTGATCTGATTGGAACAGTTTTTCTATCACGCAGTTCTATTCCTCAATTACGTTTTCTAATCCATTAGAATCCTTTGATAAACCTTGTGTGTGAAGAAAAAAGAATTAAAATTTTCCTGATTAAGGCGAGAAACGGTGCCAATAGCAAAGCTATGGGTTACGTTTTTTAACGAAAAGCAGGTGAATTGTACCCTTTTTAACTTGTCTTCTGAAGGAAAGCAGGCGGGTTTGTGCATTAGGTTTATCAAAGTGTTCCGTCACTAAATCCATCCCCATGAAATCCTGGGCACGTATCGTAAAACACTGTATTTATATCATTTTTACCGGAATGATTCTCATTCTGGCTTATATTTTTTATTTGTCCGTTGATCTGCCTTCAATTGAGCAGCTGGAAAATTATGATCCTGATCTGGTTACACGTATTTATTCTGCAGACGGAAAATTATTGAATGAACTCTATTATGAAAAACGTGTATTTGTAGAATTAGACCAGATTCCCATGGTGATGCGTTCTGCTGTCATTGCCAAGGAGGATCAACGGTTTTATAGCCACTGGGGTATTTCTCTCAGAGATGTATTCAGGGCCATAATCATTAATACGGTTACCATGAGTTACAGATCAGGTTTTAGTTCACTTACCCAGCAATTGGCACGAAATCTTTACGATAATATTGGTTTTAAAAAAACCATTACGAGGAAAATCAAAGAAGTCATAACTGCCATCCTGATTGAACGAACATACACCAAGGATGAAATACTGGAGATGTATTTGAATAGTGTTCATTTTGGACATGGAACCTATGGTGTGCAAGCGGCAGCAAAACGATTTTTTGGTAAGCAAGCCAATGAATTGGTATTAGATGAATGTGCATTGTTGGTTGGGTTGTTACCGGCGCCGGCTCGATATTCGCCTATACGGCATCCGGATAGAGCTCTCACCAAACGGAATGTGGTTCTTCGGGTTATGAGGGATCAGGGATACATCACACAGGAGGAATATACCGAAGCCCGATCACGATTATTGGATTATATCCTGCAAGAGCAGCCGCGGGGAACAGCGCCATATTTTACAGAATATATTCGTCGCTTTATGGAACGGGAAGATGATGAACTGGGTGTGAATATTTATCGAGATGGTTTGAAAATTTATACCACCTTGGATTCCAGATTACAAAAAATTGCTGAAGATGCCGTTTCCAAATCCATTAAAGATAATCAAGAAAAATTAAATCAGCGTTTATTTAAGAATGAAGAGGAGTTTTCTAAATTAGCCTACTTGAGTATTTATCCGGAAGATACCGTCAAAATGATGATGAAACAAGAGATGGAGTTATATAAGGACTTACGGGATAAATTATTAGTTCAAAGCGCATTCGTATCGCTGGATACTCGTACAGGCAAGATTCTGGCTCTGGTTGGAGGCAGACCGGATTATCCTGACCAATTCAATCGTGCAACACAATCGTTGCGCCAACCGGGGTCTGTGTTTAAACCATTTGTTTACACAACAGCCATAGACAACGGTGTACCGGTGACCAGGCAATTATTGAACCAACCAGTGGTCCTGAATGTGAGGAATGCGGATGGTGCCTGGGTGAAATGGATGCCCCAAAATTATGACGGAAGTACCGGGGGATTAACGACCATTCGAGAAGGTCTGAGACGTTCTTTGAATTTGATATCTGTACGAATGGTGCAGGAAGTTGTCCCGGCTGAAGCGGTTAAACAGACAGCACAAAGAATGGGTATTTCAACCGATATACGTGCTGTTGATGCCATCGCGCTGGGGACATCGGAAGTCCACCTATTAGAAATGGTAGCGGCTTACGCGACTTATGCCAATAAAGGTGTGTATTCAAAGCCATTTGGAATCACAAGAATCGAGGATAAATACGGAAATGTGCTTCGAGAATACTCACCCAAGCAAGAAGAGGTCTTAAGTGCAGAAACAGCCTATATGATGACCAGTTTATTACAGACTGTTTTGGATCGGGGTACCGGTGGATCCGCACGTTGGAAATATCATTTTTACCATCCCGCTGCCGGAAAAACAGGTACAACTCAAGGATGGACAGATGCTTGGTTTGTTGGTTTTTCACCCAATATTGCCGCAGGTGTTTGGTTTGGTGTGGATGATCCCCAGGTGAGTCTGGGGAAGGGTTCTGACGGTAGTCGCGCAGCGCTCCCTGCCTGGGCGCGATTTATGCGTGATAGTCATGACACACTTAGTTATAAGCCGAAGGAGTTTGAACGGCCTGATGGTATATTGGAAATGAATATTTGCCAAGTCACCAAAGATAAGCCGACAAAATATTGCCCAGTGGAATCAGAAATATTTATTAAAGGTACCGAGCCAACGAAGAAGTGTTCCGTCCATAAAAATTAGAGTATTCATCATGATTGCTTATCACAACGCTTCATCAGGCGCTACGGGATAATGTCAATCCTTACTGATAAAACAAGGGCAGGTTTACATGATCAGATCCAATAGTGATTGCACCGGCAATTTTTTCCACACCGGATATTAATTTTTCCTCATTATTACAAAAACAAGTGAAGAGTTTTTCACCCTCCCGAACTTCGTCACCTATTTTTCTATGACATTCTAGTCCGGCGGATGGATCTAAAATATCATCCTTTTGCTTTCGCCCACACCCCATATCCACAAGCCCCCAGCCGATCTGGGTTGTATCCATAGATTGGATAATTCCATCTTCCTTTGCAGAAACGTCATTGAAAAAATTCGGCTCATTTTGGACGTTACTTAAATGACCGCCTTGTGCAAGCACAATTTCTTCGAACTTTTCATAAGCAACCCCATTTTCAATAAGTCCATTCAAAATTTCATTTGAATGATTTTCATCTTTTGCATTTCCGGATTGGATCATGAGTTTTGATGCCAACTTCAGACAAACTGCCATAGTGTCATCAGGACCGTTTCCCCGGAGGCAATCCATACTTTCCCGGACTTCGCACCACATCCCGGAGTATGTCCCTAATGGCTGATCCATATTGGTATAAACCAAATCCGTAGTGACGCTAAAATATTCCCCCACATTTTTCAGCATTTCCGCCAATTCAGTCGCTTTATCCAGCGTTGGCAAAAATGCACCGCTGCCCACTTTGATATCCAGGACTAAGCCTTTGATTCCTTCTGCAATCTTTTTACTCATGATTGAACTGACAATTAGCGGTATTGATGCAACCGTCCCGGTAACATCTCTGAGGGCGTATATTTTTCCGTCTGCCGGACAAATTTCACTGGTCTGAGCCATAATTCCGCACCCGTTTTCCCCAACCCGTTTTTGAAATTCGTTCAAAGGAATATCAGCGCTAAATCCCGGAATGGTTTCCAATTTATCTAAAGTACCGCCGGTGTGCCCCAAGCTGCGACCGGCTATCATTGGCAAAACCAAACCGGCGCCGGCTAATAGTGGAGCAATAACCAATGACGTTTTATCGCCGACGCCTCCAATACTATGTTTATCACATACGTATTCATCAAGATGATTGAAGTTCATCTGTTTTCCGGAATGAATCATGATATCCACCATGGTATATAGTTCATCATTAGACATTCCTTGGTCAAAAATTGCTTTAAGCAATCCTGTCATGGTTGTATCATCAATACTGCCTTTTACATACCGGCTGATGAAAGCATGAAGATCGTTTTCAGGAATAAATCCCCCTCTATTTTTTACTGCAATTATTTCACTTGGTATCATCGTCATCTTTCTTTTGCCAAGGGAATTTAAATATAAAGGGCGCTCTTTCTCTCACGGCGTGCAGTGTAAGGTACCAGCCAATGAGCAGAAGAAATGCGTTGGGCGTCCACATACCGATAAGAGGGGAAACATAATTACGGTCAGCGATTTCTTCTCCCCCAATGAGAAATATATAATATATAAGAAAGAACCCAAATCCCAGAGTAATTGCAACTGTGAAACCACCACGCTTCGAAAGTGTTCCTAAAGGCGCTCCGATTAGAACGAATAAAATACAAGCAACAGGAAGGGAGAATTTCTTGTGTATTTCTACAGAATACTTATTCCAGTTCCGTTTATATGTTTCGATTAATCGAAATTCATTTTTTGCTTGCCGTTCCAAGCTGCGAACCCGCCGTTCTTTTAGCTTAAGTTGAGCAGCCGTCAAAGAGGTATCTTGTTTTAGTTCTTCTTTGAAGATATTCAGTCGTTTTTTAGTTTGAATTAATGTTTCGGGTAAAATGCCACTACCAAGTACTTTTTTGATGGAAGTACTCAATCGTTCTTCAACCCGATGTTTTCGTTCTTCGTATTTGTCTCGTTTTTCAAACATGACATCTAATGTCATTTCTCTGTCAGAACGGTTAGCTGTATCCCGACGGTTCAATAAAAGATCATCTGCTGGAATAGCAATCACATGTTTATCAAAACTAATCCGACGATAATTATTGTAGTTTTCGAGATCCAACTCATGGATTTCTCCGTCGAATAGTGTCAGTATAATTGCATCGTCAATTGTGGAGAGTTTACCCGTTTCAGAATAAATACTTGTCTGTATTTTTTTACTTTCCTTACTGAATATGCGTACATCTTCCATCAAATCGCCTATTTTCCCACGAATGATCATAGAGTAATCCGGAATATTATCGATAAAATGTCCAGGTTCAATATCTAATCCGGGACGCATTTTTCGTATATCCCCCGCCAGCAGTCGTGCGTGGAAATTCATTTCCGGCAGTATTTTGGTATTAAAAATAATCAATATAGCACATACAGAGGCGCCGAATAAAATCGCCGGTCGAAGTATGGTCAAAAAACTGATCCCCGATGCTCGTAAAGCGTTGATTTCATTATCCTCGGATAATCGGCCAAAAGCCATCAATGTTGAAATGAGGATAGCCATAGGAACTGCCAGGGCAACAATCCATGCGAGGTTGAGAAAAAGGTATTCCAATATGGTGAATATATCCAAACCTTTCCCGAGAAAACGATCGATGGCGCGTAGGAAAAAATTAATAAATAGGATAAATACAATTATAACTAATGAATATACAAAGGGCAAAATCAGCTCTCTGGTGATATAGCGGGGCAATAGTCGCATGGTTAAACTTACGGAAGTTCATAGGAACAATGCACGGCGAAGTGGTGCGAATAGCATTTGGAGGAGTCAATAATCGCCAGTAATTTTGCCAGCTTTATTTGAAGCAAATTAATGCGTATGGTGGGCGTAGCTCAGCTGGTTAGAGCACCTGGTTGTGGCCCAGGAGGCCGTGGGTTCAAATCCCATCGCTCACCCTTAGTTGGTGATTGCCTGCCCGCCTTTT
>CAZBEY010000062.1:0-11292 GCA_964491015.1 uncultured bacterium
TGACTCCTTTTATGATGACCATGATTGTGTTTGGACACGGTAGTCAAATGATGACGGCAGCGTATATACCGTGGATTATGTGGATGACAATTAAAGTGATGAAAAAATCATCCTTTTGCAATATCGGAATTTTGGCAATATTAATGGGGTTTCAATTGCAGCGTGCCCATGCACAAATAGCCTATTATACATGGATGCTGGCTGGCGCATATGGTTTATATATGCTCATCATTAGCTTTAGTAATCAGGAAGAACGGAAAACTTCTATCATTGGATTAGGCAGTTTTGCCGGAGCTGCGTTTTTAGGTATCGGAATTGCATTATTGATTTATTTACCTTCTATGGAATATACACCTTTTTCCGTCAGAGGCGGCGGTTTGAGCGGTGGGGCGGACTATAATTACGCTACCAGTTGGTCATTTCATCCAAAAGAGATGCTGACGTTCATTTTGCCCTCAGCATTTGGGTTTGGCGGACAAACTTATTGGGGCTTTATGCCCTTTACTGATTATCCAAACTATGTTGGAATCGTTGTTCTGTTTCTAGCCATCTATGGCTTAATTAATAAACGGACTCAACTCTCGTGGTTCTTATTAGGAACTTCCTGTTTAGCATTGTTCATTTCTTTCGGAAAACATTTCAGCCTGATTTACAATCTTTTTTTCAACATATTTCCATATTTCGACAAGTTTCGTGTTCCGGCAATGATTTTAATATTGGTTCAATTCAACATGGCTGTTTTGGCGGCAATGGGGTTAGATGCTTTGACTGAATTAAAGGAAAAAATAGTTCCCCGCTGGTTTTGGATTGTTTCGGGAATTCTGGGTCTGTGGTTATTCATTCTTGTCCTGGGTTCAGGAACTGTGGAATCATATTTATTACAGCATTTTTCACGCCCCAGGAGTCAAAACCCAACCGTAAGCCAAGCCATCAATAATTTACGGTTGGAAATTTGGAATAAGGATGCCTGGATACTGATTTTATGGGGGGGAATAAGTATCGGTTCGGTGTGGATGTGGATCAATCGGAGAATACATAAGACTACCTTTTTAACCATTATTGTAGCCGTTGCCATTTTTGATATTGCTACCGTTGACTGGCGAATTATTCATCCGTCCTCCAGATCGGGCAGATCTGCTTCAACTATATCTGCTAAATTTGTTGATCGTTATTTTAAACCGGATCCTGTCATCAATTATTTGAAAAAACAAAATAGTGATTTTAGAATCTATCCTGTCGGAAATTTATTTGGTGAATCCCGATTTAGAGCATTCGGATTGGAATCAGTCGGTGGTTATCATCCTGCAAAATTAAAAATCACAAATGAATTCATACAAAAGACACGTAATATTGGTTCATTTCCCTTGATGACCATGTTAAACGTTCATTATTTAATTAGTTCACAGTCCATTCCGTTTCCGACTATTGAGGAAGTGTTCCAAGGGAAAATGAGAACAGGAGGTGGAGTCGTATCAGCCACCGTTTACGAGTTGAAAAATAAACTGCCCAGAGCTTGGTTTGTCGAAACAGTCGAAGCAAAAAAAGAAGATCAATTATGGCGAATGATTAATGAAACCACATTTGATCCGGCTAAAATTGCCTATGTGCATAAAACTGATAATGACGTATCCGGAACATACTCTAAAGGAATCGTTAATTCTATTGATCGATCCATTCATAAGATGGAAATAGAGGTTAGTTGCAAGGAGGATGGTTTTTTGGTTGTAAGTGAAGTTTATTTTCCCTTAAGATGGAAATGCACGGTTGATGGTCACTCCGTTGAAACAATCGAAACCAACAAGTTGATCAGAGGTGTAAGGATTCCTGCCGGAGAACATCAAGTGAAATTTGTTTATGACAAATCCTCTTTTAACTTAGGGAAAATGATTTCGTTCTCTTCTTTCATCGTTGCACTCGGTTTTATCGGCTTCGGATATTATAGGATTAAAAAAGAAAAATGAATATCTACCGTCATTTAATAAATATCAAATCAGGATTATTTATTCTGGGTGCAGTGTTGATCATGTCTCTTCTGATGTATTCACAATCTATTGTGAATAAACTCCGAGATGATAATAGAGAAATTGTTCAACTTTATGCCGAAATAATTGCAGCAACTATCAAAGATAAATCCGATGCCAATTTGAATTTTGTTTTTGATGAAATTATCAAAAAAGTTCGATTTCCTATCATTTATTCAGATCGCGAACAAATCCCTATTTATACCAAAAACCTTTCAGAGGAAATGACTCAAAAGGATCTGTTGAGATATCAACGAATTATGGATGACTCAAATAGACCAATTCCTTTGGAATACATACATGATGTTTCTGGCGAAACCATTATTATTGGATATTTGCATTTTGGAGATTCATCATTGATTACACAACTACGATTGTTTCCATATCTTGAAATCGGTGCTATGGCAATATTTATTATATTGGGATTTGTTGGGTTTTCAATCATTCGAAATAGTGAAAAACGACATATTTGGATTGGTATGGCTAGGGAAACTGCTCATCAGTTAGGAACACCTGTTTCAGCTCTATTGGGCTGGATAGACTTAATGAAAACCAACCCAGAAAAAACCGAACAAGTATTATCTGAAATGTCAATTGATACCAAACGATTAGAACAAATTGTTGATCGTTTTAGTAAAATGGGGAGGGATGCTGAAAAAGAATCTGTAAATGTAAAAGGAGTTGTTGACCAAGTTCGAAATTATTTAGAGAGAAGACTGCCCTCAATTGGAAAAAATATTACCATACAAAACAATGTGGATGAAAGTATATTTATTCAAGGAAATAGCATTTTGTTATCATGGGCGTTAGAGAATGTTATCAAAAATGCGATTGATGCTATTGACCATAAGAATGGGTTGATTGAAATCAGCGGAAGATTAGAGAATGCTCAATGTAATTTATTTATTGCTGATAATGGGAAAGGAATTCCGCGAAAAGATTGGAAAAATATTTTTCGTCCCGGTTTTAGCAGAAAACAAAAAGGGTGGGGATTAGGATTATCATTGGTAAAACGTATTGTAGAAGAAATCCATTCAGGAAAGATTGAAGTAGTTAAGCCGGCGAAAAGTAAAGGAACGATGTTTAGAATTAATTTACCTTTATAATCGGTTTTGAACCGGTTGGTGTTCCACGGTAATTTCCCTGTAAACAAACAGGAGTTATAATTGGAATATCTTTACGCATTAGCAGCACCAGAAGGACAGCAAGGCGGTGGAATCGCCGCATTTTTACCATTTATTCTAATAATGGTTGTGATATATTTTTTAATGATTCGTCCCCAATCCAAACGCCAGAAAGAAAAAAAACAAATGATAGAAAATCTGAAAAAAGGGGATCGCATTATCACTATTGGCGGAATTCATGGTACGATTGCAGGCCTTAAAAACAACGGTAAAGTTGTAGTCCTTAAAGTTGATAAAAATTTTAATATGACCTTAAATAAATCAGCAGTTGCCGGATTAGTCGGCTCTGTAACGGAAGAAGATACTGTAGTGGAAACCCAAACTTAATGGCCGTTTTGAAAATTGTAAAATACGGAGATCCTATTCTTCGTAAGCGGTGTTTTATTGTTACTGATTTTGATTCATTACCCAAATTGGTTGATGACATGTTCGACACAATGTATGAAAAAGACGGTATCGGACTTGCGGCTAACCAGGTTGGTGTAGACATGAATTTGATGATTATTGATGTGACCCATACGGATGAAGCTGATGAACCTTTCGTGTTTATCAATGGTAAAATTACCAAAAGTTGGGGGGAGGATATTTTTGAAGAAGGGTGCTTATCCCTCCCGGAAGTTCGGTTGGAAATCAAACGGCCTGAATTTATCAGATTTCAATATCAAACAATGGATGGCGAAAAAAAAGAAAGTGAATATTCAGGACTTTTGAGTAGAGCTATCCAACATGAGTACGATCATTTAAACGGTGTTTTTATTATTGATAAAGTGAGTTCACTTGCGCGTATGCAGGTTAAAAAGCAATTGAGAGAAATTGCGAAAGAAACCAATATCGGCCTAAAAAATAGAAACTCGAAAAATTCATACGTTCTCTAATTACATTCTATATTTAGTATGTACCATCAATGGTTTGACTAATAGGCCTTTTTGCTTGATTAATTCACCAGCTTTGCAACTTTGTAAATGGATCATTTTAACCTATGGATTGCTAATGACGAAAAAACTCCCGCTTTTCTGCCGAAGCGACAGTACAGGCAGGTAATGTCCACGAATGACATAATTACTTATGGCTATGATTCCTCCCCGCCTGCCATACACTCACGAAGTTAGTGGGGGACGGGCAGGTATCCACTATTATTATCATACTTGCAAAAGTTAGTACGTTTGCTCATGAATTATCCATGGTAGGTATTGAGTTATGAATATAGTTTTCATGGGAAATCCTCATTTTGCTGTAACAAGTTTGCGCAGGTTACATCAAAGTCATCACAAAATAATTGCAGTCGTTACCAATCCTCCAAAGCGTGCTGGTAGAGGAAGATCAGTTCAGGAATCACCCGTATCAATTGCTGCAAAAGAGGCGCACCTAAAAAGGGTAGAAATAGGGAATCTTCATTCAGATGAAGCAGTTAATACGTTACGAAATTTTAATGCAGATGCATTCGTCGTGGTTGCATACCGCATTTTACCTAATCAACTTGTTGGTATTCCAAAACTAGGTGCTATTAATCTCCACGGATCGCTTTTGCCAAAATACCGGGGTGCAGCGCCCATTCAGTGGGCTCTGATAAATGGTGATAATTCCACAGGGTTAACTACTTTTATTATTGAATCGAAAATTGATACAGGAAAAATATTAATGCAGCAATTGGTTAACATCGAGCCTGATGATGATTACGGCTCATTAGCCAAAAAGATGGGTTATGCCGGCGCTGAATTATTATTAGAAACATTGGACAGGCTGGATAAAAGAAGAATAATACCGCGCCCTCAAAACGACAAAGAAGCATCTGCTGCTCCAAAAATTACACCGGCACTTGCTAAAATTAACTGGGAAAATTCGGCTATTGAAATACACAATCTTGCACGCGGATTGTCCCCATTACCCGGTATTCAGACCATTCTAAATAATAAAAAAATAAAATTGTTTAGTACCCATGATATTGGAAACAATTCTGATTTTCAACCGGGCATTGTTTCAGGAATTGAACCGGATAAAATCTTGATTCAAACTCGTTCAGGTCAACTGAGTGTATCCGAAGTTCAGTTGGAAGGGAAAAAGCGGTTGTTGGTTTCTGAATTCTTGCATGGATATCCTGTTGAAATTGGAACAAAACTTGGCTGATATGGATGATGTGCGCCAACATTCTATTTTGATTCTCGCGGAATTTGACAGGACCAATAAACAATTAAAATCCATCCGAGATCATTATTGTATTAATCATTCCATTCATGGTCAAAATCGTCAGCGCATAACCGCCCTTACCAATGATATTGTGCGATGGAGAGGGCGATTAGACTGTTGGATTAGAAGCTTGTTAAAAAAACCTCAAAAAAAAATCGATCTTCGATTAATGAATATCCTGCGTGGAGGATATTATGAAATCATTTTTGATGAAAAAACTCCCGTTCATGCTTCTGTGAATACTTATGTTGAATTATGTAAAAGAACAGTTGGGCAACCGCAAAGCAAATTGGTAAATGCACTACTCCGCAAAGCAATTGATTTCGATAAAAATGAGAAACCTAATGGCTCCGATAGTTATCAATGGCATTCATTCCCAAAATGGTTATGGAATAAATGGCTAAATCAATTTGGAGAGGAAATGACGGTTACTTTAGCAGAACATTTTAATCAGGTTCCCTCATATTCGATTCGAAGATCGGAATCAAAATTAAGCGAAGAAGAGTTATTTTCATTTTGTAAAAAAAGGAAAATAGAAATTATAAAGTGGAATGATTCAAAATACTTTTATTCAGTGGTTCATAATTTATCCGGTTTTAAGGACTTGCTTGAATCAGAGAAATTGACGGTTCAAGATAGAGCTTCCGGTAGAGTCGTCGAAATATTAAATCCAAAGCCAGGTGAAACCATTTTGGATGTGTGCGCCGCTCCCGGTACCAAAACACATTATATTGCTGAATTGATGCAAGGGGAGGGGGATCTTTTTGCATCCGATATCAGTAATACGAGAATGTGCTCATTTAATACACATTGGGAGAATGTAGATGTAAGCACCAAAAATGCTGTTCTGGACGATTTTCCTCTCGCGGACGGTATCTTGATTGATTCACCCTGCTCCGGAACCGGTGTCATTGGTAAAAAACCGGATATTCGATGGCGAAGAACGTCTGATGAGATCCAAACCTTTGTAAAACTTCAATCAGATATTCTGAATAATATGAGCAAATATCTAAAACCGGAGGGTAGAATCATTTATTCAACATGTTCGCTTGAGCCTGAAGAAAATTGGGGCGTGATAGATACGTTTCTTAAATTGAACGATCATTTTCAAGTACGAAAAGAATCAAATAATCATTTTGGTACAGGGTTTGATGATAAAGGGGCATTTTCTCCTTTTCCTCCTACCAGCAAAACGGATGGCATGTTTGCCATAAAATTAGTCAATGGTTAAAAAATTACTAAAATACATTATTATTTTTACCGTGTTATCAAGTGGTGCAATTCTTCTCTTTGAGTTCATAATCATGCCGTTTTTCACTCGTCACGATGAGAGTCAATATCTAATGGATGTGAAAGGAAAACAGTTAGATCAAGCCATTGCAATTATTCAATCAGAAGGTTATCACGCTGAAATCAGTGATACGATGTACACAAATGCCATACCTCCAGGATACGTAATTGACCAATATCCAAAACCTCTCATGAATGTGAAAAAAGGGCGTACGGTCCGATTAAGTGTATCCACAACTGAAAAATTAATTCAAATACCCAATTTAGTTGGACAATCGCTCCGAAGCGCTGAGTTAATCCTGCAGCAAGCAGGATTATTGATGGATACAATTTATACTGAATACAACCCGGAATATCCCAAAGGGACAATCGCTTGGCAGTACCCAAAGGCAAATAATTCTATTAAGCGCGGAATGGGAATCCAAATTACGGTGAGTGAAGGATTACCACCGGATTTTTATCAGGTACCCAATGTCGTCGGATTGAGCATTAACCAGGCAAAGGAACATATTTCTTCTGCTCGGCTGATCGTTGGAAAAATTTCATATCACGAAGATCAAGACTTAGTACCATATACAGTCCTGGATCAATCCATTACAGAGGGTACAGTCCTGGATAAACCAATGAAAATTAATTTAGTTGTCAGTGTTTTGGATTTACAGGACATTTTTAACCAATTAACGATTGAGGATTAATTGGTCGGTTCTTCAGAATTAATACGAAAATTTGTTCATCTTTTTAATCTTCTTATTCCAATTTGTTATTTAACAATCGTGCAGGATCGAGTTGTAATGACTATTATTATGATAGCACTCTCTTTGGTATTTTTTCTGACTGATGCTGCCAGATTAAGAATTGAAATAGTCAGAAAATTATTTAATAAATTATTCAATTTCATGATGCGAAAACATGAGCTGGAAGGTAAAATAACCGGTGCAACATGGGCATTCATTGTTTCGGTTCCGGTCATATACTTTTTTCCGAAAGAGATCGCTGTTTTAAGTTTAATATTTATGGCAGTTGGGGATGCTGCGGCATCCATTTTTGGGCAGGCATTTGGAAGGAGGAGGATCGGTTTAAAATCACTCGAAGGTACACTGAGTTGTTTTGGAGCATGTGTAATCGTGATTCTGATTTTTGATTTTGTCCCATTTTATATCGGGTTAAGCGGTGCTATTTCAGCCGCAATATTTGAAGCACTTCCTGTAAATATTGATGACAATATCCTGATTCCGATTGGTTCAGGAACCACAATGCTTCTGGTAAGTTCTTTTATCCTATGACATTTTTATCACCATCGCTACTATGGGGTCTGGCTGCTGCCAGCATCCCCCTGATAATACATTTGATCAGTTTACGTCAAACAAAAGAAATGGAATTCAGCTCCATTCAGTTCTTAAAAGAAATGAAACACGAATCCATTCGGAATTTGAAGATAAAGCAATGGCTTTTGGTTCTACTTCGTACTTTGATTATTATATCATTGGTATTAATGCTGGCAAAACCTACGACAAAAGGAAGAATATCTGAATGGTCGGTGGGAGAAGTAAACTCAAAAGCAGTCATATTAATTGATAATTCCGCAAGCATGTCCATGATAGGTGGAAATAACTCCATTTTGGAAAACGCTAAATATCAGGCAAAAATTGTTGTTAGAAAATTAGACAAGAATACGACGATAGAATTATTTCAGACTAATCCACTGAAAAAGGTTTTCGTCGGTCGGAAAGATCGGTTCCAGAGTATCAACAATGCTATTAATTTGATTCCTCAATCGGTAACATCGGATCATCTATGGGAAAAAGTAACGCAGAAGTTATCTACGGTAGGTCAAGGTGAAATCAATAAAGAATGTTTTATTTTCAGTGATTTCCAATATTTACCGGATTCAATAGCCGTTAGCTCGATAAACCAGGAGTTGAATGATTGGAAATTCTACTTAATCGGACAAGAAAGTATCAAGGATAATATTGGTATATATGAAGTACTTCCTATCAGTCAAGTTAAACAACAAGACCATTTGATGAAACTGAATACCCTTGTCACCAACGATGGAGAAATTGAAAAACGTAATGTGCCCATTGAGTTATTTTTAAATAATAAAAGAGTTGGGCAAGTCGTAACCGGCTTCAAACCGGGGAAGGCAAAAGAATTTATTTTTCAGGCTTATCCGGGAGAAAGTGGAATCATTCGCGGGACTTTGACCGTTCCTGATGATGATTTCTCATTTGATAATCAACAGACCTTCGAAATGTCAATTCCCCGGCAGATATCTTGCATGGTAGTAGGAAGATCAATTGAAACGATATTTTTACTTGAACAAGCTTTGCAGTCCATCAATGGCGATCAGGAATATGTGAAAATTCACCGTAAGATCTTGTCCAAAATTGATAAACTATTTTTGGATGACACCGATGTACTTATTTTACACCGCCCTAGCTATATTTCTTTGAACGCAGTAGACGAAATTCAGAGATTTTCAGCACGAGGGGGGGGCATCATTTGGATTGCAGATAACGAGGAATCTTCTTTGGATGCTTCGATAGAATCTGCCCTCAAACTTCCACCATCCATTCAAACGATTTCGGCGAGTGGAAACTCGTTTTATTCAGTAAATCAGAATGATAAACAACATGCATTGTTTGGTGATTTTATGGTTCGAAAGATGGCGGATGAAATGCCGGAAATATATTCTTATTTAAGAGTGAAGCCTCGATTAAACCATAACATAATTCTTTCGTTAAATAATGGCGACCCATATTTACTGGATTACAGGCTCATTGGAGGTAATGTTTTTTACCTGGCATCTCCGATTGGAATTGAATGGAATGATTTGGCGCTTCGTGGGATTTTTGTTCCATTGATACATCGTATGTTAATTTTATTGGCAACAGATGAAAGCAATACATTACCCGTTTACGCCGGTGATATTAAAGAAATCTCATTCCCAAAGGAATTGGTGAACACTAAATGGGAAATATATTCACCGTCAGGGAATAAACGATTACTCATACCTGATTATAATAGGGAATTGGTCATTATTGATCAAACTAATGAATTGGGATCATATGAACTATATGCAAATAATGACTTGTTTGCCGCCTTTTCAACCATGTTAAGTCCTGATGAACGTCCAATAAATCGGATCAGTGGAAAAACGCTTGTGGAATATTTAGGTTTTGAAAATTTATTATATATTGAGCCAGACGATAATTTGTCAGATATTTTACAATCGATCATATATGGAAAAGAGCTTTGGCGGAGTTTTTTAATCGTGGCTGTTATTTTAATGCTTGTTGAAACGATAATTGGCAGACCTAATATAAATGCATTAAAAAGAAAACCGGCGTCCCATTAATGGACAGATCAGAAGTAAATAATCAAGAAAGGGCATTATTGGTTGGTGTGATTCATGGAAATATTGATGATATAACCACTTATGAGCATATAGATGAACTTGAATTGTTAGCTAATACGGCGGGTGCAAATGTTGTCGGCAGGATTACGCAAAAACTAAATCGGTTAAATCCACAATTTCTCGTTGGTAAGGGAAAAGCAAATCAGATCGTTGGACAAGCAAAGGAGTTGGATGCACAACTGATTATTTTTGATGATGATCTTTCTCCCGCACAGATAAAAAATTTCATGAATTTGACTGAAAATGTTAAAGTGATTGACCGCAGTGCATTAATCCTTGATATTTTCAGGCAGCACGCAAAGTCCAGAGAATCAAAAACACAAGTCGAGTTGGCTCATTTAGAATATTTACTTCCCAGACTTACAAAACAATGGAGTCACTTAGAACGGCAAATGGGCGGAATCGGAACCCGGGCAGGAATGGGGGAAACACAAATTGAGATTGACAGGCGGCTCATTCGGACACGCATTTCCAAGTTGAAGAAGGAGCTGGAAAAAATTGAAAATGAGCGCGATACACAGAGCAAAGGTAGGCATAATTTTTTTAGGGTTGCACTTGTGGGTTATACAAATGCCGGAAAGTCTACGTTGATGAACACTCTTTCCGGTGCAGATGTTTATATCCAGGATCAGTTATTTGCAACCCTAGACACAACAATTCGTCAAGTTGAAATCAATGACTCGCATCAGATCTTATTGAGTGATACTGTGGGTTTTGTTCGCAAGTTACCCCATAATCTTGTGGCTAGTTTTCGAAGCACGCTCAAGGAAGTTGTTGAAGCTGATTTATTATTGATCGTGTTGGATGCTTCATCAATCCAAGTTCAAGATCATTACAAGACCATTAACGAAGTGCTAAAAGAAATTGGAGCCGATGATAAAAGGCATTTAATTGTATTAAATAAAGTAGACCTGGTAGAAGATGAACAGACTTTTATAAATTTGAAAAATTATTTTTCTGAAGCCACCTTCGTTTCCGCCCTGAATAAACTGCGGTTAGAAAAATTATTGCGTTCCGTTCAAACGATATTGGATGAAGGGTATCAAACAGTAGAAATGGAAATTTCTTATTCAGAAGGAAAGATAATTTCAGAAATTCAGAATGAAATGGACGTGCTGGAAAGAAATTATACAGAAGAAGGTGTTCGATTGACATTTAAAGGACCAAGAAATAAAGTACAAAAAATTCTACAACA
>CAZBEY010000063.1:0-11148 GCA_964491015.1 uncultured bacterium
GCTGGTGCCCCTCGCGGTCTTCAAAACCGTTGTCCCCGCCATAAACGGGGAGCTGGGTTCGATTCCCAGGCGTTCCCGCAAATGCGGCCGTAGGGGGGTTTTCAAAAGAGGGCCAGGGGGTTATATCGAACATCGGGAAGCAATATGACTATTCAAAGTGTCCGTATTTTTGTTGCAAGATCAAGATCAGTACTAAGGGAAGAGGGACTACATTTACATTGGTATTTCCGAGCCCAGAAAAGTCTGTTTTCTAAATATAAAATAAAACTTAAATTTTGAAGGGGAATCATGATTGGAGAAATTAAAAAACCAACCCTTCTGGTTGTCGAAGATGATTTGAATTCACAGGTTCTGATGAAATTCTATTTAAGAGACGAATATGAATTAGATTTTGCCACAACCGTAACCGAATCTATCGAAAAGTTAAAAAAATATCCTGTGGATATTATATTATTGGACTTGTCTCTGGATGGCGGCGAAGATGGACTGGATTTAGCCAAATATGTCCGAAAAGAAGATCAATGGCCGAATATCATCATCATTGCCACAACGGCTCATGCCTTTACCGCTGACAGGATTAATTGTCTGGCAGCCGGGTGTGACGATTATATAAGTAAGCCTATTAAAAAACAAAACTTATTGGAAATGATACATAAGTATTCTAACGAGATAGCGAAGAGGTAATTTGAGATCCTACTCAACTCGACTACCTTTAGAAGACGGGAACAAGATCATCCGTGAGTTCAAAGACACTTTTACCACCTTCTAAAGGTAATGATAATGATAACTACCATAATTACCGCCATTTAAGTAAAAAGTTTTATGAATAAAAAATTATTTCGGAAGGACCTATTTATTCCCATTACCGTTTTCATTATTCTGATAGGGGTGCTGGTATCTGCATGGAAATACTTTGAATATCAGAAAAATCAGGATATTGCTCTTCGGACTGAATTAATGACCAATCAGGTGGCTAGTCACTTTGAAGAAAGTCTGATTACTCATCTGGAAATTGTAAAATTTTTAAGAAGAGAGTGGATGGAAAATGAGATTAATACTCCACTAAACTTCAAGAAGGTTATTTTACCTCTAATCGAAGGTTTTCCAGGCTTTCAAGCAATTAATTATATAGATACAAATGGAGTTATTCATTGGGTCTATCCGGAAGAATCGAATATGAAGGCAAAGGATAAAGATCTACATGTCCATCCTTTTGCTGCTAAAACATTCTTATTAGCTGAAAAAACCGGGAATGACTGCATAACGCCAATACTTGACCTATGGCAGGGAGGATTAGGGTTTGCAGCCTATTTTCCTTTAATAAGAAATGGGAAATTGGAAGGATATCTAAATGGAGTATTCAAACTAGGTGATTTTGTTCATTATTATTTTAAACAAGAGATTTACAAACACTTTTATTTTAATCTCAAGGAAAACAATCATGATGTTCATACAATCGGAGAAGATGTCGCAGAAAATCTTCATTCCATTACCAGCGATTATCCTATTTCAATTTTAAACCGTAATTGGATCATTTCATTAAGTCCTCGCCCTGAATTATCAGGGGAAGCGGCTTATTTAAATATATTCCTTTTCATTCTGAGTGTTTTTCTATCGGGAGTTTTCGCTTTTATAATCAGAATAAATATAGTCAAAAGAGAAGAGTTAAATAACAGCGAGGAAAAATATAGGGACCTCTTCGAAAAATCAGATGACGCTATTTTAATTATTGAAAATGGACAATTTGTTGACTGTAACCCGGCAACGGTAAAAATGCTTCGTTACACTGACAAAAACGAATTTCTCAATACACATCCTTCTGAATTATCTCCGGCAACACAGCCCGACGGTAGAGCTTCGTTGGAAAAAGCCGAGGAAATGATGGCGCTGGCTATTGAAAAAGGTACCCACCGTTTTGAATGGAGCCACACGAAGGCTGATGGCGAAATATTTCCTGTGGAAGTATTGCTAACTGCCATTTCCAGTGACGATGACACCACGATCATACATACGGTCTGGAGGGATATTTCGGGCCGGGAGTTATCCGATAAACTGAAATCTGTAATATTTCAAATTTCCGAGGCCACACATAAGACCACTAACATAGATACGTTGTATGAATCTATTTATTTAAATCTGAAACAAATTCTGGATGTGGCTAATTTTTATATTTCAACTTATCATGAAAAAACCGGCTTATTATCGTTTCCGTTTCTTGTGGATAAATATGATAGCAAACCTGATCCAAAACCCATGGGAAATGGATTAACGGAATATGTAATCAGAACCGGCCAATCGTATTTTCTTGAGAGGAAGGATATCGAAAAGCTTAATCAGGATGGGAAAATTGATTTAATCGGAACACTTCCCCGTCAATGGCTGGGGTCTCCCTTAATTGCAGACGAGAAGGTTATTGGTGTTATCGCTATACAGAATTATAATGAATTCGATGTTTATGAAAGAAATGATTTAGATGTATTAATTTATATCTCTGAACAAATTGCTCTCGCTATTGCACACATGCAATCCATTAAAGAATTAGAAATTGAAAAAACGTACCTTGAGGAACTATTTATTGAGTCGCCAGAAGCTGTGGCTCTTGTGGATGTTGACGGAAACGTATTACGAATTAATGGTGAATTCACATTATTATTCGGATATACGAAAGAAGATATAATCGGTAAGAATATTGATACTTTATTAACAGGGCGCGACCAAATTGATAACGCCAAAGAACTCACCCGACAAACTCAATCCGGACGCCGTGTGTTTTCAGAGTCTTTTCGTAAGAAAAAAGATGGAACTTTGGTCCCTGTATCCATTTTGGGTTCTCCAATTCATTACAAAGACGGTGTATTAGCTGTTTATGCTATCTATCGAGATATTACTGAGAGGAAAAAAGATGAAGACAGGTTAAAAAATTCAGAACAGAAACACCGTCTTTTATCGGAACAATTGATGGAATCCAACATGATGAAAGAAACACTGTTGGATGTGATTTCACATGATTTAAAAAATCCGGCAGGGGTGATATTAGGTTTTTCGGAATTACTGCAGGATGAAAATGGAGATAATGATATCATTTCCGGAATAAGAAACAGCTCAAGAAACTTGATCAAAGTTATCGATAATGCAACAACATTATCAAAAGTCTCACTGGGGGAAAACATACAATTTGAATCACTTGATCTGGTCCGGATAATATTTGATATTTCAGAAGAAATGAAGCCCCAGTTTTCTAATCATGACATGCAGTTGGATATAAATCTGCCTGAGAGTTTGCTGGTGCAGGCGAATCCGATTATTGGTGAAATTTTCAAAAATTATTTAACCAATGCCATTAAATATGCTTCTGCAGGTAAAAAAGTCATTATTAACACAGATCTAAATGATGAAACGATTACCATCCTTTTCAACGATTTTGGAACGAGTATACCACAAGAGGACAGGGAAACTGTTTTCGAAAGAGGTCAACAATTAGGTAATGGAGAAAAAAGAGGGAGAGGACTTGGTCTGGCGATAGTAAAACGGATAGCAGAAGCACATCATGGGCAGGTTTGGGTTGAACCGAATGAACCAACCGGTAATCGATTCTGCCTGCGTTTGCCTCTACCTAAAGAAGGTGGGAAAAGTGTCCATCAGTAAGTCACAAATTTTTAATACCACCTTCTTAAGGTGGAGTAAGTAGGAAGAAAGACTATGAGTAAACCACAAAATTTTAATACCACCTTCTTAAGGTGATGTTTTAGATGAGGATGCCACCTTTAGAAGGTAGTAGAAGATGAAAATAGTTAAAACACAATGCTTGTTTACCACCTTCTAAAGGTGATGTGACAGAAAATGAAAAACGATTATTCACATTTTTACAACAAAGGTGTCAACGGACGACCCATCTTTTTTGTAGAATCAGATTATCTTATGTTATTGGATTTAATGAATAAGTACTGCCTTCGTTATCATATTACAATGATCGCATATTGCATGATTCCAAATCATTATCATTTTTTATTAAGACAAAATAACACGGCAACAGATTCCAGATTTGTTCAAACATTATTTAATACATTTGTACAAAAAATGAATAGAATATACAAACGGCAGGGAACCTTATTTAAAGGCAGTGCTAAATCATGTGCGGTTGATAAAAAAGAGTATTTATATCACTTATGCAGATACATTCATGCCAACCCGGTGAAGCATAATCTTGTAAAAGATCCACTCGATTGGGCATATTCAAATTATCATGAGTATTTACATATCAGGGATGGAAGTTTATATGATGAATCATTTTTCAATGGAATATTTGATACACCAAACGAATACAAACAATGGGTTGATGAATATATAGAATCAATCATGGATGTCAATGCAGAAAACAAAATAATAAACAAACGGCTTTATTTTGAATAATCACCTTAAGAAGGTGGGAAAATATTCCTTACCACCTTCAAGGTAGAGAACATTAGTCATTATTAAACCGTTGAATCGCTGTCGCTAATTCTACTTCAAATTTTGAAAGGAAGGATTCAACGGAATGGATATCCCCGGCATGGGCTGCCTCATTTATTTCCCCCCCAAGGTCTGTAAAATTATCAAACCCATATCCGCCGCCAGTTCCTTTCAGGTTATGACTGAATTTTCTAATTTCAAGAAAGTTGCTGTTATTGATAGATATTTTTACTTTGGCCACTTCATTCAAGAGATATTCCAAGTACTTTCGAATGAGTGCTTGAAACTCTGGGTCGTTGTATAACTCGTTATCCATGATGTGAATTTATTTCCTTTCATTAATTAAAAAAAGCAGTCCTTTTGAACAAATAACTCATTCGGGAATAATTTCATTGGATATTACGAGAAGGATATTCCTTTTTAACCTGCAAATAATGACTGAAATTCCCCGGTTGTATTTTGCTAAATATAGTCACGTTTAACAGAAAGAAAAATGAGAAAAGAATCATTTAGAAATATTGCCATTATTGCCCATGTCGATCATGGAAAAACAACACTGGTGGATGGAATGCTGAGACAAAGCGGTACATTTCATGCACATCAAAAGGTGGAGGAACGGGTAATGGATTCCATGGACCTGGAGAAGGAAAGGGGTATTACCATTGCGGCCAAGAATACTGCCATTCACTATCGGGGTGTGAAAATTAATATTATGGATACGCCGGGTCACGCAGATTTTGGTGGTGAAGTTGAGCGAAGTTTGAATCTCGTTGACGGCGCATTACTCCTGGTGGATGCAAGTGAAGGACCATTACCACAGACACGATTTGTTCTAAAAAAAGCACTTGAAAAACACCTACCTATTATTTTAGTCATTAATAAAATTGATCGAGCGGATGCAAGAGTGGAAGAAGTGATTGATGAAGTTTATGACTTATTTATTGATTTAGACGCAACAGATGCACAAATTGAATTTCCTATCCTATACACTCATGCAAAGGCAGGGGTGGCTCATCTGGATTTATCAGATTCTTCCAACAATTTTCAACCACTTTTTGACACCATCCTTTCAAAGATTCCGGGTCCTGTAACAAATGACTCAACGATACCCCAATTTTTAGTGACCAATTTGGATTATGATTCTTATGTAGGACAAGTCGCTATCGGAAGGTTAAACAATGGGTTGTTAGAGATGAATAAACAATATTCCATTTGTGGAAAAGACGGAATAACCCATGGTCATAAATTTTCTGCATTATATACATTCAATGGATTAGAAAAGATACAAGTTAACCAACTTGAAGCCGGCGATATCATTGCTGTAGCCGGTTTGGAAAAAATCACGATTGGTGACACAGTATCCTCTAATGAAAATCCAAAACCACTCCCAAGAATTCAGATAGATGAACCCACTGTATCCATGCTCTTTTATGTGAATAATAGTCCTTTTGCCGGGAAAGAAGGAAAATTTCTAACGACACGACATATACAGGAGAGACTCCAAAGAGAAATCCTCAGTAATGTTTCACTTCAGGTTCTTCCCATGGACAGAACGGATGTATTTGAAGTTCGAGGGCGTGGAGAATTACAAATGGCTGTTCTGATTGAGACCATGCGACGAGAAGGGTATGAATTCATGGTATCGAAGCCTCATGTCATTACCCATGAAGAAAACGGTACCGTAATGGAGCCCATGGAAAAGGTGTTTTTAGATATTCCGGAAGACAAAGTGGGAATTGTTACAGAAAAATTATCAGGAAGAAAGGGCAAAATGACCCATCTTCAAAACCATGGTCACGGCCGGGTATCGATGGAATTTTCAATCCCCTCAAGGGGATTAATCGGTTTTCGAAGTCAGTTTTTGACAGATACACAAGGTGCAGGAATCATGAATAAACTTTTTGACGGATATGATTCCTGGTTTGGGCGTATCCCCCAACGGAATAGCGGTGCTTTGGTGGCTGACAGGGATGGTAAAGTGACTACTTATGCATGTGTTGGAATGGCAGATCGGGGTGAACTTTTTATTACCGTTGGGACAGAAGTTTATGATGGAATGGTTATTGGTGAGCGGAATAAATCGGAAGATTTGTCCGTCAACATCACTCGAGAGAAAAAACTGTCGAACATGAGAAGTTCAGGTTCGGATAATACAGTCACACTTCGCCCCCCCAGACAGCTGTCTCTGGATCAATTCATCGAGTTTTTATCTGAAGACGAACTGGTGGAGGTTACTCCAAAGTCCATTCGTCTTCGTAAAATGGAATTGAACCAGAATAAAAGGTTAGCGATGAGAAAAATAGAAAAATACAGTCATGATAAATAAATCAAAATTTTCTGTATTATGATACCACCCAAACGAAAATCATCTTGGACGTAATCATGAATGTGGTGTTTTTTATTTACGTAGAATTGCTGTATACTTATCTATGATGAATCGATTAATTTATGGTGTATTCTTGACTTCAATTATGGTTGGATCAGGCTTGGACGAAGGTATTAGCGCATATGAAAGGAGAGCAGAAGGTGCCATTAGAGTCAAAGCGCAATCCACCAATATTAATTTGGCAATTGCCCAATTTGAAAAAACGCTCCATGATACCGATTCTGAAGAATTATCCTCTTTATATCTCTTAAAGTCATATTATTATAAGGGTACTTTTGTGTTGGACAATGAGGATGATCGTAAAGTTGAGTATACTAAGGGTAAAGAATTGGGAGAGAAAATGGTGGCAAAGTACCCCAAGTCTGCCGCTCTACGATACTGGTACTTGACATGCCTGGGTAAATGGGCAGAAGTATACGGCATTTTCAATGCCGCCAAAGAAGGAGTATCCGATTTAATGAAGGAGTATTCGGAAGTGATTATTGAATTGAATCCTGAACTTGAGAATGGCGGTGGATATTTTATGCTAGGCGCTGTCCATTACAAATCACCATATATCCCGTTTATCCTTTCCTGGCCGGATAATAATGATGCAATTAGCTGGTTACAGAAAGCGGTTAATACAGGCGAAGCTAAACCGGTTCAAAAAAATTATCTTGCAAGAGCCCTGCTAAAAAATGATGATAATGAAAAAGCAATCCAACTTTTAAAAGAGGTTATCGCTACGCCTCCGGATCCAAAATTTCTAGTTGAAGAAAGGTTTGAGATTGAGGAAGCAAAAAAATTATTAAATGAACATAAATAGGGGCATAATATGAATTATCAAAATATTTTGTTGGCATTGTGCTGTAGGGGGGATGAAACAGAAGTAATTACTAAAGCAATAAATTTGAAAAATCAACTTGGAGCAAATCTAAATGTTATTCATGTGCGTGAACCCCATGCAGGTGAAATGTCCATGATGATGGAAGCGCCAACGAAATTCACGGAAGAAGATATACGAGAATGTTTTATCGCAAATGGATTTGAAAAAGAAGCAAAAGAAATATCCGTCAAAATAATGATGGACGAAAATATTGCGAAAGTCATATCCAAAGAAACTGAAAATGCGGATTTATTAATCCTCGGTCATCGAAAACAAAACTCATTTAAGAAGCATTTTTTTGATTCTGTTGATGAAGGTATAGTCAATCATTCCTATTGCCCGGTTATGGTGATTCTTAAAGATTAATAATATTCCAATGATTTCACAACTAACTAATAAGAGGTTTCATGACTAAACAATTATTTTTTGCTTTAATAATATCGACATGGTCTTTTGGTACACCTCAGAGACCTTTTCATTCTACACCTGACAGAGAAAAAGATATGATCCATATGTCCATTGACATTGAAGTGGATATTGTAGACGGTACAATCAGCGGATCAGTCGGTCATACTTTTAGTCCTTTTTCTAGTTCGACTAAACGAGTTTCTTTTGATTCTGAAAGCACGACTGTCCGGCACGTCACCCTCGGAGGTAAATCGTTAAACTTTACGCAGGATGAAGAGAATCTATGGGTTAATCTCGATAAAGCCTATTGTTGGAACGACACAATAACTGTGTTAATTGAATTTACATCCCACCCAACTGTAGGATTTTATTTTATCCGACCGGATTCCAGCTATCCGAATAAACATTTACAGGCCTGGACTCAAGGTGAAGATACCGATAATCACCATTGGATTCCCCTCCATGATTACCCCAATGATAAAATGACATGGGATTGTAAAATCAGAGTGGATAAGCCACTAACGGCTATTTCCAACGGTGAACTTGTTTCTGTGACAGAATCAGGAGATCAAAAGACATTTCATTGGCGTGAAAACATTCCGAATGTCAGTTATTTATTATCGATAGCTATTGGACGTTATAAAAAAATACGAGATGAGTGGAATGGAATCCCGGTGAATTATTGGGTATATGATCATCATACTCGACAGGATGCATTACGTTCTTTTGGAAAAACGCCCGCCATGATTGATTTTTTCAGTGACATTACAGGTGTATTGTATCCGTTTGAGAAATACGACCAAACGATTGTTGAGGATTTTATGTGGGGTGGAATGGAAAATGTCACATCGACTCATCAAACAGACCGAACGATGCATATGGAGAGGGTTCGTCCCATTCATTCCAGCGATGGGCTGGTAGCTCACGAACTAGCTCATATGTGGTACGGAGATTATCTGACGACACGTAATTGGCCGAATATCTGGTTGAATGAAGGATTTGCTACTTATCTTGAACTTTTGTGGACAGAACATGACTCCGGTATTGATTTTGCCGAATATAAGCGTTTAAGAAACTTGGGCGCCACTGTCTGGGCTGATAAATCATACAGACGACCTACCCTGCAACCTTATTATTACAATTCAATCGAATTATTTGATTCAAATGTTTATGCCAAAGGGTCTATTATTTTGAATATGATCCGAAAGTATATCGGAGACGATGCTTTTTTTCGATCCATTAAACATTATACGCAAACACATGCAGCCGGTAACGTGGAAACCATCGATTTAAAGAAATCCATTGAAGTAACTACCGGGAAAAATCTTGATTGGTTTTTCGAACAATGGGTAGTAAAACCGGGAGTTCCGAATATCACCACAAGTTATCGTTATATACCGCGAGGTAAACTGGTTTCACTGACGCTAAAACAGACACAAAATATTGAAGAAACGTCTTTGTTCAAGCTCCCATTGACCGTTTTGATAGATGATGGGAACATCACTCGACACAAAATCTTTTTTGATAAAACAGAAGATACATTCACATTTCCCAGCGAGAATAAACCACGAATGGTCATTGTAGATGAAGGTTCGCAGATTCCAAAGAATCTGACATTTAAAAGGAAAGTGGATGAACTATTGTATCAATTAGAAAGGGCCCCTGCCCCGAATGACAGAATATTAGCTGCCCGTGAATTACGAAGTAACCGCTCAACTGCCAAAATAACTAATGCTCTGGTTGCTTCAATTACCGAAGATCCAAAATGGTATGTCCGCAGAGAAGGTGTTATCACATTTCAAAAATTAAAGCCGAGAAACGGCGAATCGGAACTAATGGCTCTTTACGATGGTCAAGACGATCGTGTAAAGCGAGCAATCGTTGATGCTCTTCAGGAGTATGATACACAAGAGATAAGTGATTTTCTAATAAATATTATTGAGAATGAAAAAAATGACTACCTAGTCAGCTCTGCCCTGTCATCATTGATAAAAGTCGATCTTAAAAAGGCGAAGGAAAAATTCGATTGGGCCATGGAGCAGGACTCCCACAGCGAAACCATAAGATCGACAGCCTTGAGGATATTAACAGAAGAAAAATCGGACGAAAACCTGGAAAAGCTCAAGGAAATGGCTGTCTATGGACATTCACCCTATAATGTAAGGCCAACCATTTTCAGGCGTATTGCAGAATATCGTGGAGAACACCCCGATCTTATCGATTATTTTGAAAATAATATTCGAGATAAATCCCGGAATGTTAGATGGGTTTGCGCAGATCAAATCATTCGATTTGGTTCAGCCGATCAATTTGCAGATGTGTTGGAAATGGCGGATACTGATCCAATGAGAGGAAGGAATATATCCGATATATACGACACCTTGGAAAATAGGATGAAAAAAGCAAATAATTCTAAGGACAGGAAAGCAATCAGAGAAATTGAGAAGATCCGGGAACTGTTTACTGAATTTGCAGAGGATTGGGGAAATAAATAATTGATTTCCATCTGGTTGACTCCTGTGGAAGAAGATGGTAATCATTTACAGAAACTCATTCAAGAACTTGCCGAGGAATATGGAGCGCCAATTTTTCCTCCTCACTGCACCCTTTATAGTCCTAGTGATCTGAACAGTCAGGACATTGAAAAAATCTTGAAGAATGTTGCAAAATGCCTTAGACCACTATTTGTGACGTTATATAGGTTGAATAATTCTCCATTAATCTGGAAAACTGTTTTTATCGAGTTGGAACGATCGGAAGAGTTGGTTAATATGCAGCAAAAATTAATTCACATGCTGCCGAATGCGAAACACTACGAATTTCTACCACACATGAGTTTAATTTATAAGGAAATGTCTGATAAAATGAAAAAAGAAATTATTCAATCGATAACAGTGCAAAGTTCATATAAAATGGACAAAATTGTGGCCATGCATACCGGTCCGGACGTGGCGAATTGGCGTAAAGTTGTGGAAGTTCAACTCAATGCTTAATTCAAATAATACAGTGCTGGTCATTATCGATGTCCAGGGAAAACTGG
>CAZBEY010000064.1:0-11071 GCA_964491015.1 uncultured bacterium
CGGAATTTCGGATTTTATTTTTCCCGTATACCCCACACCTTTATTTAAAAGTTCTTATATTCAGTGTATTAATTTCCGATGTTTACGGTATGACAAGGAGGTTTTTATGGAGTTTGGGTGCCGATGTCACTGATTGATGGTATAATTCTTTTCCGAAATCCATTACTTTAATTTTCTTGGGAGTAGGTATGAAAAATACAAAGTTATACGCATGGCTAATCATTAGCATTTCTTTTATTTTTTGCGTTAAAGCCGTTTTTGCTCAAGACTCATTCAACACAGGTGACTTTTACCAATTCATGACAGACCACCAAGACATGGAGAGCCAAGCACTGTTAAACATGTACCCGCCACTGACGACCTATTGGTCTCAGAGAGGCATCCCAACTAATCTCAATACATACGAATATTTAGATTCGATCAAGATCAAGTATGAACTGACGGATGATGAGCTGGAGGCGCTGGAAGATCAACATTTCGTTGTAACGGAGCGTATGAGCTTTCCTTCGATGGGCGATGCATTCATCGACATTTTTCGCAAAGATTTACCTGTATTTATTTCCACTGATGCAATCCTGCAAGCTTTTCATCTGTCCTATGACAAAATATTGAAGAGTCTGGAGTATGCAATCCTGGAACCTGATTTGCAAAAGGTCCTCGATGGTATGGTTGCAGCTTACCCGAAATTATTGAACCGGTATCAATCCAACGAGGCAATGGGGGAGGCACTTGAAGATGTGGACCTCTATATAACAATGGCTAAATCACTTCTGGAGGGATTTCCTGTTGCTCCCCAATTAATTTCAACTGCTTTTTTCGATCAATACTGGAGTGCCGTTGAAGCAGAGCAGTTTGTTGACATGCCTTTGTTCACGAGTGTACAACGCAAACTCGACTTCTCACAGTTTACAGTACGGGGGCATTATACGGAGTCTGAAACACTCTCCAGGTATTTTCGATCCATGATGTGGCTTGGCAGAATGGACTTTCTTCTTACCCAACCACCCGGCTCGCTTCCGGAAGCAGACATACGACGGATGAATATGGGTACACTGTTATTGAATGAGTTATTAACGCTCACTTTGGAAGGCAGCACATTGGTCGAGATGGATGAAATTATTACTTTTATGGTCGGTGAAAGTGATAACCTGACATGGACAGAACTGCAGGAAATTATTACCGATCAAAGTATCGGTGGCGCCGATAACCTGTTGGATGAGACGGTCTATTCCTCATTTCAAAGTGCCATAGAACAGTCACCTTATTCGGATCAGAAAATATTATCAAATATTTTTATATACGATGGTTTTGACGAACCACAGTCTCTCCCTGTTTCTTTCAAATTATTAGGTCAACGTTTCATCATTGATTCGTATATATTCTCGAAGGTTGTATTCCCGTGGATAAGATATCAAAATGCAAACGTCTGGCGTCCCATGCCGGATCCTTTAGATGCCATGTTTGCTCTTGGGAACGATGATGCTCTCCAACTGATTAAAGATGATCTGGATACATATAAGTACTCATCGTCCCTTGCAGGTGTCAGATATCTGGTGGATGCGTATGATAATGAATTCTGGTCCCAGTCCCTTTACAACACATGGCTGAATACATTGCGCGCATTGAATCCACCTGATAACGTTAATAATCTACCGTTTTTTATGCAAACAACCGGCTGGCATCAACAGAAACTGAATACACAGCTTTCATCCTGGGCTCAGTTGAGGCATGACAATCTGCTATATGCCAAACAATCTTATACTGGAGGGGTAAGCTGCTGGTACCCCCACGGTTACGTGGAACCCTATCCGGAATTTTACCGTCAGATAGGTTATTTCGCCGAGCGGGCGGGGTCCTATTTTTCCACGTTGGTCGTGGAGGATAGTATTACGATCCAAGATATTGTGAATTATTATCAAGAAATGGGTTCGATTGTTGATACACTTAAATCGCTTGCATTGAAAGAACTTGATGGAACACCGTTCAATGAAAGTGATATCGATTTTCTTAGAAGGGTACTTACCAGTGAATGGCAGCAAAGTGGGAGCGGCCCTGCTATACCGCCTGATGGTTGGTATATCAAATTATTCTATCTATACAAATATGATGAATGGGGCGCCGCTTTTGAAGATGATTACATTGTGGCGGATGTCCATACCCAGCCGACAGATGAATTCGGTACAGTGGTTGGGAGGGTACTGCATGTTGGTGTTGGTCAGGTAAACTTGGGAGTTTACCTGGTAGACCAGACACCAAGCTGTGATTCCCCACTTGCTTACGTCGGGCCTGCCATGTCGTACTACGAACACATTACGGAAAATTTTGACAGATTGACGGATGAAAGATGGTACGAAATAGTTGATGCCGGTCATGTTCCTCCCCGTCCAGATTGGGTCAATATTTATCTGATGGATGGGTCAGGTTCAACTCCTCCACAAGGGCGTGAACTTGCCGGGGAAGTATTTATGGGTCTTGAAGATCCCGGCGCATCTCTTCCGACTTCTTTTAAACTGCATCAGAATTATCCAAATCCTTTTAATCCGGTTACGACTATCCGCTATGAACTACCTATTCAGACTAAAGTAAAATTGATAATTTATAATATCATGGGACAGGAAGAGGTGATACTGGTGAATGGTGAACTGGAAGCTGGTGAACATGAGGTTATTTGGAATGCGGCGAATATGTCCAGCGGCATTTACTTTTATCAGATAAAAACCGGTAGTTTTATACAAACCAAGAAATTTATTTTGTTAAAATAAGGAAGATTTGCCCATAGAAGCCTTGGCAGGAGAGGATAGGTTTGGTAATAATAAAAGTTAATTTGTTTGGAGGTAAATATAGGCGGGTGGTATTCCAACCAGGAAATCTAATCAATGATTATTGGAACAGTTGAAGAGAAATGAGATTAAATAAGAAAACTTCAAATCATAAATCTAATCTATTGGAAGCAGCAGCATTATGACATCCAATTCTGATATATCTATCCGATACCATTTTATTTTTGATAATGAACAGAAGATAGATTATGAAATTAAACTGGACTCTGAGACATGCGAATCAATAACACCGGAGAGAACTGATATTCCCTTTTGGTGCAGATTGGATTATATTAAATGCCCGGACTGTATTCAACAATCAACAGGATTCGATCATTGTCCACTGGCAGTCAAGTCTATTGACCTTATTAATCTTTTTAGAAATACTGTTTCTCACGATATTGTCGATGTCGTTGTTGAAACCGATGAAAGAAATTATAGCAAGAGCCAGATACCTGTTCAACGGGCATTAGGATCTATTTTAGGAATTATCATGGTAACAAGCGGATGTGAAGACCTTGACAAACTCCGACCCATGGTTCGTTTCCATCTTCCTTTTGCTTCCATCGAAGAAACCATTTATAGAGCAACTTCAATGTATCAATTAGCACAATATTTAAGGACTAAACATGGGTTTGAACCCGATCTGGATATGGGTGGACTAATCAAAACCTATAAAAAGATACACCGGATTAATGCTAACTTTGTAAAGCGATTACAAAAAGCCACAGAACAGGATGCCAACTTAAATGCTGTCGTTATTTTGGACACTTTTTCACAAATGGTTCCTCTGGAAATACAAGAATCTTTGGATGATTTTGAAAAACTTTTTTCACCATACCTTCAATAAGCTGAAGGTAGTAATTCAAAATCAAATCAATCAGGAATCAACACCAGACCGTATCCCTATTGACCCTTTTCGGAAATTACTCATGTTTGATTTAGTAAGTTTATGGAACATAGCTACAATAAATTATTAATTTGTTCATTCATTCATTCAATGGATACCCATAGCCGCATCTATGTTTATCAAATCGGTTATATCCACTAATAATTCGCCATTTCAAGCAATACGCATTCCGTGTTAGGTTTTTAAGGCATAATTACTGTACTATTCATTAAAAGGAATCATAAATGCATCGCCTACCAATATTATTATTCATTTCATTCTTGTCCTTGAATTGTTCCCATTTATTGTCGTTAAAACAACCAGAACATTCTTATCGACGTGCTGATCCCGTTTTAAGTAACCCTGAAAACGCTGATGCATATCCTGAATTAACGGAACGAAACAGACTCATTGGAAGTCTCTCATCCGAAAGAACTTGTTATGATGTGACCTACTACGATCTGAACTTGGCTATTGACTTGGATAACAAAACGATCAACGGATACAATAGAGTATCTGGAATAGCGGTCAATGAATTTTCAACATTACAAATAGACTTTCGCAATGAAATGAACATCGATAGCATTTTATTTAGAGGTATCCGGTTAATCTATACACGAGAAAAAGATGCCGTATTTATTGAATTTCCATCATTGGAAGAAGGAACACGGTTTTCATTCACCGTCTACTATCATGGAACACCCAGAGTGGCGCCCCGCCCCCCGTGGGATGATGGTTTTGTTTGGGAAACAGATAAGGCTGGCAGACCATTTATCGGCGTAACCAGCGAAGGTCTGGGTGGGAGTCATTGGTGGCCCTGTAAAGATCATATTGCGGACGAACCGGATAGCATGGCTATTAATATTACCATTCCTGAAGACCTGATTTGTGTTGCTAACGGGAAGTTAAGGGAACGAATTAAAATGAATGATGGGAAAACCGAATTTCGGTGGTTTGTGAATAACCCCATCAACGATTATAACGTTTCTATTAATATTGGAAATTACGTAAGTATACATGATACGATCCAATCTCTTGGAGAAATCAGGAATGCAACGTATTATGTTTTAGATTATAACGAAGACGTTGCTCGGGAATATTTCAAGGAAGCACGTTCGGTCATAAGAGTATTGGAGCATTATTTTGGTCCTTATCAATGGTGGAATGATGGGTACAAGCTTGTTCAGACTCCATATTTAGGAATGGAGCACCAATCAGCAGTTGCTTACGGAAATGATTTTAGAATCTATGATAAATCAAAATCTCGCTCTCTTTATGGTTTTATTGACTATATAACGCTTCATGAAACAGCTCATGAATGGTGGGGTAATAGTATTACTGCGTGCGATCCTGCAGACGTGTGGATTCACGAAGGATTCGGGACATATTCTGAAGTTTTGTATGTCGAATATCTATTTGGATATGAAATGAGTATTGACTATTTGATTCAAAAGAGAAAGTATATCGGTAATAAAAAGGTAATTGTTGGGCCTCGAAATCAGAATTATTGGGGTTTTTATGATGCGTATAATAAAGGTGCCTGGATTATTCATACTTTGCGAAACGTTATTGACGATGATGAAGTATTTTTAAATACATTAAAAGGATTTGCAGTAGACAATGCAAAAAGTATTGTATGCACTGAAGACGTTCGCGATTATTTTTCAGAGAAGACTGGAATTGACTTAATGTCGTTTTTTAATCAATATCTGTATAACAGAACCGTCCCCACATTGGAATATGCCCAAGAAAATGGGAAATTTTATTGTCGGTGGACTGATGTCATCAAGGGGTTTGATATGCCTGTTAATTTATTGATAAATAAGGTAGATACCCGGATAATGCCGACGACCGAAACAAGCACATTGGAAATTCCAAAATACGCCACTGTTGAAGTGAAAGATTGGGAATATTTGATTATAAAAAAAGAAAACAAAAATTTACTTCCTAGTGGAATTACAAGTAGCGAGTGATGATTGATGATTGTAATTTTTCGACTGTTTGAGGAGACAGAATGAACGGACAAAATTTTACCGCACTGTTTCATGTGTTGGACAGTGAGCAGCAGATCATACAGCGCACAGATCAAAAAGCATTCACGTTGCTTTCTATCCTGGGTGTTTTTATGGTCTTTTTCATCATACATTTTTTAAAAATTCAAATGGATTGGCTCAGGTTCATTTTGGTTGTAGTGTACTTTATAGCAGCATTTTTAGCTATTGTTAATCTGATGCTTGTGATTGTGCCGAGAATCCGAAAAGATGCGGCAAAAGATAATGACCCCGAAATCAATGCTACTTTCTTTGGTGGAATTAGTACATTCAGTTCTTCAGCGGAATATGCTGATTATCTATCAAAAATATCCGGTGATGATAAAAAGGTCTATAACATGTTTGCAAATCAGGTTTTTGCTTTAGGTAAAATCAATTCTTATAAAAACAATGCTCTAAAGAAAGCGATAATATTTTTTGCTGTCGCTATTATGTCAGAATTGCTAATTATTATGTCAATGGCATGGGGAAGGGCGTTGCCTTTCTTATTCCCTGGATAATGAGACAGCTTCTACTTTTCGTTGGTTTTATTTGGATTGGGTGTGCGACTCCGGGCACTCAGGGTCCGCCCGGACCCAGAGGGGAGCAAGGTATTCCTGGTGAAAAAGGTCCCAAAGGTGAACAGGGAATACCCGGTGAGAAAGGAGCTCCAGGTGAGAAAGGAGCTCCGGGGTTTGTTGATCCGTTACTGGTGGAAAAAATTGAGAAATCTCTGGAGAATTTCAACCAGAACGGAAATAAAGAAATTATCACTGCTTCAGTCCAATTTTCATTTGGTATCGCACCGCCTGTAATGGGATTTGCTGTCATGACGAATTACGGAAATATTTATCAAATTAAAAATAAAAACCCGGTTACATTGGGAGATAATTTTGAATTTTTAGTAAGGATTGCTGATTATAATGATTTTGTTTCATTATCTTTCTTATCAGGGGGAGAAGGTCAAAATCATTTTTATATGGCCATCACAGAAAGTGGACATTCCTTTATTTCTGAAAACTTGAAAAAGTGGACTGCAAAGGGATCAATAGCATTAGAGTAATTTCTAAACCCGCTTTTTTAGTGGTCGTATTCATTTTTTCATTTCTCCTTGCCGGCTCTCCAATTACTATTGATGGTTTATTTGATGACTGGGAACCGGTTCCTGTATTGTATCAAGATATGCAGTCCGATGGGATGAGTCTCGATTTTGCTGACCTGAAAATCACCTACGATAATGATTTCCTCTTTATTTATTTCTCTATTCATTTCGGTGAATTACTTCTCCAAAACGGAAATGCTGTCCATTTGTATATTGATGCGGACAATGATTCACTAACAGGTTTATCAATCGATGGTATCGGAGCGGAGTTGGATTGGACATTTGGCGATAGGAATGGCAGCCATTATTTCATGGATAGCATCATTCAAGTTTATCAAAATGATTTGACATTGCGTATGGCACCGACCATCACAGCGCAGGAGTTTGAAATCGCTATTAGTCGAACAAGCGATGCATTCACGTCTGAAACATCCGGTGAATTGGTTCAGGGGAAAATAATCATCGCTGAAGCACCGCCGAATTCTGATCAAATTCCTAACGAACCCGGCGGTGTTCTTTTTTCTATCGGTGAGGACTATATACTTCCGCCAACGCCCATCTCCCTGGGAAAAAATAATCCAAATGATATTCGATTGGTATCCCATAATGTCTTGTATTCACATCTTGTGGATCCTGAATTTCAAGAGTATTTTAAAAGAATTTATCAAGCATTGGATCCTGATATTATTGCTATTCAGGAAATGTATGAAAATACCAACCAGCTTCACAGTTTAATCAGCGCATGGTTTCCCGACGACATATGGTATATTAGCAGTCAATTCAGAGATAATATCATTATTTCCAAATATCCAATATTGGCTCAAGACTATTTGACAACTTCAAGTAGGACGATGGTGGTCCTTCTGGGGACAGAGAATGTGTTGGGGAGTAAATTAATCCTGTTTAATTCACATTTGGCTTGTTGTGACAGTGATGAGAACAGACAATACGATATAGATGAATTTTTATCGCAATGGCGAAATTGGCGTGAAACAGGAGCCGGATTATTTGAAATATCCGTAAATACACCATTTATTTATGTGGGCGATTTGAATTTGGTGGGTGACAGGCAGCAAGTCACTTCGCTCACCGATGGAGATATTGTTGATGAAAATACATTTGGAGCAGATTTTCCACCGGATTGGGATAGTACATCAATTACGGACCTATTCTCAAGGCACACTCACAAGAGAATGGGGTATACATGGAGATCAGACAACAGTTCCTTTAGCCCGGGTAAACTTGACTATATTTTATATTCAGATAGTGTTTTGGACACTGCAAAGCACTTTGTATTCAATACAATGACCATGGATTCAGTCTCATTAGCTGATAACGGCTTGGATGTATTGGATAGTTTTTATTCGTCTGATCATTCACCCAGAGTATTGGATATTGCCGTGGGAGACAAAATCGATGTTGATTCTAATAATTTAATTCCAACCCAAATCAAAATATCAAACCCATATCCGAATCCATTTAATCCTTCCACAAAAATTCAGTTTGAATTATTTAATTCTGAATTGTTGAACGTCACCTTATTTGATTTAAGAGGGAATGTGATAAAAACTATTTCTCATAAACGGTACTCTCCGGGGCAATATGAACTAATAGTAGAGGGGAAAAATCTATCAAGTGGCGTATATTTTATTCGAATCGATGGTCGACAATTTTCTCAATCTTTCAAAATATTATATATAAAATAATGGTTCGAAATTCAAAATTAGTTTATTCAACAACCGGCCTAATAAATGAAGATAAACACTCTGATGAATCTAAAACATTAATTCCAAACGAACAGAATTTGCGTGTTTGGAGGCAACGATTAGGCGGTGGAAGAATGGTAACCATAATCAAAGGATTTATTGGAAAAGAAAGTGATATGAAAGCATTAAGCAAATGGTTGAAATCATCATGTAACTCAGGGGGTTCTGTTAAAAAAGGGGAAATAATGGTTCAAGGCGATCATCGTGAAAAAATAGTGAACCTTTTAAAAACAAAAGGATATAATGCCAAAACCAGCGGTGGTTAATAAGACGTTTCTTCGAACCTTAAAAAGACAATAAATTCAAATGATGAAAAGCATGAAATACATACTATTAATTTTCTTCTCACTCAACTTTGTTAGTTGCGAAAAGCCGACGAAAAATGGATTGGTGACCATGATGGTCACGGGGAATGTCCGGGGTCAGTTAGACCCTTGCGGCTGAAAAAAGAATCCTTTGGGCGGTCTGTCCAGAAAGTCAGTAATAGTCAACAATTATCGCAAAGAAAAAGGGTTCGAACCCATCATTATCGATGCAGGAGATGCGTTTTTTGCATCATCGGTGTTAGCAGCTAATAATGTAGAAGCCGATAAACTTCAAGCCAAAGCGCTCATGGAGGGTTATGAAAAAATTGGATGTGACGCTCTCAATATCGGTAGCTTTGACCTGGCAACGGGTATTGATTTTGTCCACACATTAAAAGAAGAAGTCAGTTTTCCCTTTATTTCAGCAAATTTAACTGATGCATCAGATCAACTGTTATTTCCGCCCTATACTATTGTTGAAAAAAACGGATTCAAGATTGGAATAACAGGTGTAACGAATCAAATTCCCGGTCATATTACCGATATAAAAAAACGGCCATATAAAGAAGCGGGGAATTCAATGATTACAGAGTTGAAACAAAAAGTGAATTACGTTGTTTTATTGGCAAATATTCAAAATATTCAGACGAAAACAATCGCTATGGATTTTCCGGACGCTGATTATATATTTCTGAGTCATGATACAAAAAAGACCAGACCTACCTCCAAACAAGCCGAGAATGGGCCCTATGTTTACGGCAGCGGCGTACAAGGAAAATATCTAACAGTTGTTGAAATGAATCTTAAAAATGCTGTTGATCCTCTTGTGGATATTTCAACCCCCAAAGAGAAATTATCGTCTATGAACCGACGATTGAATAAATTCCAGAAAAAAGACCCTACGAAATCCCCTGAAGAAATATATGCTGACAAGCCGAACGTGTTAAAATTGATTAAAGATTATCGCCAGCAAATCGACAAATATGAGGCGATTATGGCAAATGCAGTTAACACGACACGGTTTACAATTATTCCCCTTAATAAAAAAGTCGGTGAAGATCCCGATTTAGTAGCATTTGTGAATGAAACATTAGCCACATGTAAATCCCTGCGCAAAGAACCTTTTAAAGTGTCAAAGAATCTCGTTAAACCGAAAACAGGTCCTTTTAAAAAGAAAACAACCCTCAATTGAATTCATGTTACGGGTTCCATTAAACCAGATGCTGGCATTAATAATGGTATCGCTCGTCATCGGCGTCTTATCTAATTCAATACGATCCGATGGGATTCCGTATATTGCTCAAAAGATTGCAGTTGCAGAAAATTTGGATGAGATTCCCGGCGAGCCGGTTGCAATCACACTCACCCAAGCGAAACAACTATTTGACCAGGGTGTTGTTTTTGTCGATGCCAGGGGGGATGAGTATTTTGCAGATAGTCACATTACCAACGCCTGGAATAGTGGATTTTTCATGGAGTTAATGTTCAAGCTAGATTCTCTTCAATCCAGAAATGATGCCATTGTTGTGTATTGCAGCGATGATGAATGTGGTTCAAGTGAAGAATTGGCTCTTGATTTATACAATGAGGGATTTACAAAATTGTTAGTTTTTAGGGGCGGCTGGATCGAGTGGACACAGGCTGGATATCCGGTAGAATGAATAAAGAATTAAGAAATGCAATTGTATTATTTTGTCGAGTCGTGCTTGGGATCATGTTTATATATGCCAGTATTGATAAAATAATTCATCCTGGAGAATTTGCAAAAAATATTGGATATTATAAAGTATTACCCTTTGGATTAGAAAATACTGTGGCGATTATTCTTCCGTGGACAGAATTGATTATTGGTCTATGTTTTATAGCAGGAGTATTTGTTGATGGCGCAACTCTTTTGAGTATTTTGATGATGGTAATGTTTATTCTTTTAATTTCTCAAGCACTGCTACGTGGGATTGATATTTCATGTGGTTGTTTTAAGGTCAGTGCAGAAGGCGAAAAACTTGGACTCAATACTATTATTCGTGATATTGTCTTTTTGATTATGAGCTTTGTAGTTTTACATCGGCAGGAAAGAAAGTTTGAATTTCTGCCAGAATACGATTGATAGAATAGCAATAAGACTGTAATTTTCCGCCCCAAATTTATGCGAGAGTAGCT
>CAZBEY010000065.1:0-10636 GCA_964491015.1 uncultured bacterium
GAAAAACTTTTTGCCGATTTTCAGGTTAATGGGGAAATGATGGATCGGACAGGAAAAGACACCTTATTCATGCACTGCCTCCCGGCAGAACGGGGACGGGAAACCACCGATAAAGTGATAGAAGCAGATTATTCAGTTGTATTTGATCAGGCAGAAAACCGCCTTCATGCCCAGAATGCAATTATGGTTGCGTTGACATCATGATGAAAAAGTAATATTATTAAAAATAATGAAGTACTTCCAGTAAGTGTCAGTAACAGAGCGGTTTTTAATTGTCTTATTTTAATCCGTCAACCGGAAGTCAAATTTGTTTTAAATATAAATTGCCCCCCCCCCCTCGATTATTTTTATATTACCACTGAATTATAATAAGGGTTTAGCAAATGTTCATTAAATACTGCTTAAATATCGTATGTTTTTTAGTGATAGGGTTTACCTGCCTGCAAGCCCAATTCCCCCCGCCGAAACCACTGACGGATGAAGAACAAATCAGGATAATACTGCATAATATTGAGCAGGGTATAAAGCATCAAAACAGACTAAAGATAGTTAGCAGCTTTTCCCAGGATTTCAATCATGGGGACAGCACTTCCTCGAGGCATATTTTATGGAAAAGATTAAGAGTTGCTTTCGAAAATTCTCAAGAACGATCACAAGATTCTCTATTTCAGACATTAACACCAGCGGGAACCGGCATAACGGCAACGTGGGATTTTGAGCTGGAAATTGATACGCTTCGCATCCTGAATGATCACATCGCACAAGTTAAGGCCTGGATTTATTTTGGCGCATCGCCCCCGGACAGCACAAGTAACTGGCAGTTTGGGAAAAAAAATAGAGAAAATATTATGTTCAGAAAAATTAATAATAAGTGGCGAATAAAAAGGATAGATAAATTGCTCAGAGTATTAAAAAACTATGGTAACGGAGTATAGTTTTGTTTAAAAATTTAATTTACTTAGTTATAGGAAGTGTACTGATAATTATTATTGGATGTGATGTGGAAGTATCTAACCCCCCAGATCCAACTGAGCATGCTTCTATGAGAATAGAATATGACTGGCAATCTGGATATGATTTGGATGCAAACTTAGACTATAATTTATTCCCCAATATCGCAGATTCGTTTTCTAAAGTAGGTATGAAAGTAAGATTTAAAGAGGATACTGATCATATTTTACCTCAATATCCGGGAGGCTATTTCCCTGATAATGAAACAGATTTGAGGCGATATGCCAGAGAAAATTTAAACGGAGAATATCCATGGCATCTACTATATGTCAGTAGATATTATCCAAATATTGGTGGAGGAGCCAATGAATACGGCAGAGCTGCAAGTTTAAATAATGGGTATAATAGTCCACCGTCACCAGCAAATGAAAGATACGCATATCTTTGGTGGGCAGATATTTTAGAAGAAAATACTAATCAAGAAGATCAAACGAAAGTGGGTGTTTATGTTACAACGCACGAACTTGGGCATCAACGAGCCGGATTAAGTGATTTTAATGTTGAACCGATTTATCATAATGGACTCTTTGATTTAAACGGGGACGGGGTAAATGATTGTGTTATGAATTATTATACAGGCAATTACTCTTTGAACCCCAAATTTTGTTATGATACTGATGAAAATGATCAAATTCCAAATAACAGTTGTAAAGAAAATATTGTTGCTAACTACGGGAGTTTTTAATTCAAAGATTTTATTATGCCAATAAAAGCCTGTAAAACATACGTATTCCTGATGATTATCAGCCTGAATAATTATATTTATTCCCAGGAAAAATATCCCGATGCTCTTAGTTTAACATTAAGATTGGAAAAATATAATTACATGGTTGATGAACCAATCTACTATGAGTTGGCAGAGAAAAATGTATCTGATAGAATAATTTCAACCAGCCCAATGAGACCCTCTGCTATATATTGGTTTAAAATAATTCTTACTAATTCTCGAGGCGATACATTGCTTTATAAAGGAGGACAAGGATTTTTCAATATAGTTAGAGATAAACATGGTGTTATTTTACAACCGGGTGAAACTATTTATGATGTGAGGAATTTATTAGGTATATTTGGTGAAAATGATGAATCCCATGGAATTACTCTCTATTTACCGCCTCATAAATATAAGATCAAGATAATACACTATACAAATACTCACTGGCCGCTTGACTTCAACGAAGCGATGGCTACTACAAAAGGAGATTATAATCAAGCAATTAACATAATAGATAAAATGGCAATTGAATCAAATGAAGTTGAGTTTGAAGTAGTTGAACCCCAGGGTGAAGAAAAAAGGGTGCAGGCAAAATTGTTAAATGCCTACAATATTCTTCAGCAAATCGCGGGCAGAGAACCGATCGAAATTATCCCTATATTAAATGAAATTGTTGATAATTATCCCAACAGCGTATATGCTAAACCTGCTTATTATCAGATGAAATTATTCTTAAGTCCAAGTTCAAGATCGCAAACACGCTGGGATGAGGATAAAATACTACGAAAATATTCAAATAGTTTTTTCATCTATCCAATTATTGAAATGAAAGGTGTTGCATATACTAAAAATGCTCTCGAGTTATTACCTAATGATTATGATGTTGCATATACTAAAAATGCTCTGGAGTCATTAGTTAAAGATTATCCTAATACAAAATTAGAAGAATATACCTACAACATTATTTCTCGTTACAAAATAATTGAAAATAAGTAAAAATCAATTATAATGAATTTGAAGAAAATTATAACAAAATTATTCATAATAATTTTTATCTATTTACTTGTTAGTACTGACTTATTTGCACAGAATTCACAGTTTTTAGAGGAATGGTATTGGGGACAAGGTAATTTTCAATATTATGTTCTTAATAAAGATGTAGTTCATGGTCATGTAAACTCTGATCGAGATCTTTTTTGTGAGCCTTATAATGGCGCTATTGTGTATCAAGAAGAATACAGCGACCTTTTATCAATTATTGTTGATCCTTTTTGGAATCGTCTTATTTATTCGAAATATGATGATAATTGGATAAAAGATTATGGAGCGTATGGTCCTGGACAAGGTCAATTCAAAAATCCAAATGCTGTATCAACAGATGGGTTGGGCAATCTGTATGTTGCAGACACTTACAATGGCCGCATTGTCCCACTTGAGTACAATTCAACTAACAAGGTGATCGATACCGGCTCCCTTTCTACAATAGGAGAGGGAATTCTTCAACAGCCCTGGGATCTGGATGTAGACGACATGGGTAATTTGGATCCATCCGATGATGTGATCTGGGTGGCGGATAACGGAGCGGGGCAAATTGTACCTTTTAATCCGGATGGTTCTCTGTGGCAAAACAAGACCATCACATCTCTTATTTCTGATAATACTGTATACGATGATATTACTGGCGTTTGTGGTATTGCCATCAGGAAGGAACCGCCCAGTAATCCATCGGCCATAGGCGTCAATTCAACGGAAGAGGCTCGCATCTATATGGCGGACTGGAAGCAGCGGAAACTTTTCCTGGTGGAGGCCAACTCATCCTGTTCTCCTTGCCATAGTTCCGGAGGCGCCGAATATATCTACAAGGAGAAGACCTTTGCCGATAATGTGGTACTCTCCGGAGTGGAATCCGACTATTTCGGGGATGTTTGGGCAGTGGATAATGCCAATAACAAAATTTACAAATACACTTGGGATTTTGAGTATTTAGATCAAATATCCGGTCTAAACAGACCTACCAGTATTGCCAGCGTAAGACGGCATCACCTGAATATGGCCATAACGGAACAATGGACAAATACCACCGGTAATCGGACTTATAGTCATGGCGCTAATATCAGAAATCTTGGAATAAACCCCGGTTATACAACAGCCAATTTTGATTTTCTGTTGACTAACTTTTGTTACCTTGAAGCAAACGTATATCAAAACGGTTCCTATACAACTCTGGAAGATGGTGTGAGTGTATCACCCAGTGGTACAATGTCATTAAATTATTATAAAAGCAATCCATCGGGTACATATACACTTTTTCTTAAGGCAAAATCGTTTGATGATCCGGATGGAGTTTATAAAGATGTATCTCAATCATTTTATTTCCCTTTAAAGCCGGTTACTATCAGCGGTCCCGGGCAATTAATGTGGAAACAAAAGTATACCTATCCGGCAAATACAAGCGGAGGGTCCGATGATAATATTTCATACCAATGGTATAGGAAGTATCAAGGCAGTTCATATTGGTATACTTTAGGTACAGCAAGCACACAATTAGTTACAATGCTCAATAAGAGTTTTTATTTGAAAGTAGAAGTTTCCAGCGGAAATGAATCGTCTGAGTATACTAAATATATCCAGTATGACAATTCTCCACCGGTGGGAAAGACACAAGTTGAAGCATTACCTGAAGAATATTCGTTAAAAAATAATTATCCCAATCCATTCAATCCATTCACAACAATTAAATATGATTTACCTGAAAATTCATTTGTTGAATTATTCATTTTTAATCTACTTGGCAGAGAAGTGAAATCATTAATACATGCCAATATTGAAGCAGGTTTTAGATCGATCACGTGGGATAGTAAAGATAACAATGGTAAACCACTTCCCTCCGGTGTTTATCTATATTTAATCACCGCAAAATCATTAACCAGTGAAAAGACTTTTTCAAATAAAAAGAAAATGGTGCTTTTGAAATAGCAAAAGGTTCTCACCACTCACCAGATTACCGCTTTTCTGCAACTAACCAATGAATATCGTAGGTTCTGTATTCGACTGAATTTTCACCATCTTCTAGAGGAACAGTGAGGAAAAAATCAGCCGTGGCTCCCGGTTCAATTGCAGTGTCTGTAATAATGCCGGTGTTGTATTCTTGCGTGGACCCCTTTGCAAAGACTGAATCGATATAAGCGAGTTCTGTTTCCGGCGTCCAGAGTTTGGCTATTATTCTCACAAAGTCGGCGCGTGTTTTTCCGACATTTTTTACCAATCCCCTAATTTCTTCCCTGTCCGGAAACACACTCACAAACGGTTCGCTCATCAATTCAACTTTGGGAGCCGGCGACAATTCTTCATCAATTTTAACAACTTTATCTTTATCAATGAAGAGTTGCCCAATGGTTGTTTGAATAATCACTTCATTACCTGTTTCTTCAATAATTTTACCCACGACAACAGTGCCATTGGTTAATTCAATTCTATGCTGCAGTTCCGGGATTTTGATCAAGTTCAATAGATCCTCATTAATGGCGGGGATTGCTCTTTTTTTCTCTATTACCCGGATAACCCGCTTCAAAGAATCAATTTGAATCTGTAAGTCTTTCAAATCATCTTTATAATCAAAAAAGGGATCTCCCATTGGTAGTTGTTCCGGTTTCTCTCTTCCAAGATCGACTTTCGGGAATTCCAACCCTTCAACTGTTTCGGTATCGATGAGTGACTGATTGGGTTGTTCTCCTTCAAGATTGTCTCCCGGGAGTCCTATGATTTCAATTTTTGCAGTATCAACAGAGGCGGTGTCCCCTTCTTGAGAAAAAAGTAAAGCACACATAAAGAATATAATTACTCTCATGGGTTTATGGCTCCAAGTTGAGCTTTAAAAGCCATTCGGCGCATAAATTCAGAATACTGTTCAGTTTTACCCATGGTTTGTAGCATATCCATTATGGCTCCATGGAGCGGGTAGTTTGCCGGATTTTCAAGAATGGGGAGTACAATTTTCACAGTCTCATCATCAGCAAAGCGGCCTAAACTCCGAATGGCCTTTGTGCGAAGATGCATTGGGAATTCTTCATTCTTGGCGATATCAATGGTCGCTTTATACACCTGAGGGTCATCAAATTCGCCTAGAGCATCCAATAAGGTGTTCAGCATACTAAAATATTGTTTTTTCCCTGTATTATATGTTTCAATTAATGCTAAAATGAGATTTTCTTCTTTAACTCCCGCCATGGTATTGATGGCAAATTCCCTGATTTCAGTATTCATTTTCGGGTCACCAAGAAGTTCAGCAAAGGCGGGAGCAACCTCGTGTGGGTCTTTTTTGCCTAAAATCTCCAGTGCGCGATTTCTAACGGCAATATTAATATCAGGATCTTTTGAAATAGTGACTAAAATGGGAATAACTTCATCTGATCCAATAGCACCGAGGGTTTCGGTAATTAATTTATTGGTCCGGGAGACTTTGGCCTTCGATGTTTCATACAATTCTAATAGCGCCAAAACCTGATCTTTTGAGCGAACCTTATTCAGGTTTTTAATTAAAGTCATGTGGAGTTGGTTTGACTTTTCATCAATTGTATGAATGGCGTGTACCATGGCGTCGCCGGCGGTTGGATTATCCCGAAATTCCGCCAGAAGTTCAATGGATGCTTCCATGAATGTCAAGTCCAGCGCTTCTGCTTCTGATACGACTTTTGCAATGGCATTCAACGCAGTGGGGTGCTGTGTTTGCGCCAAAACATCTCCGGCGGAAATGCGTACATCAAACGGAAGGTTGGTATCATTATACATACTGATTAATTCCTGTAATGCTTGTACTTTACCTTCCTGGTATTCTCGCCGCAGATTTTCAACTTCGGCCATGTTGACACCCATTTTTTTCTGATCCTTTTTAAACAGACCTTTCACCATAGAACAACCTTGAAATGAGAGTAAAGCCGATAGCAGAATAATAACCAACCTAGTCATTTGATTCCCAATATTTAATTTTAAATTCATTCCCATCAAAAATTCCATAAGAAAAATACTGAATCCAATCACCTAAAACAACCAGCTTCCCACCATTAACATTTTCAATCGTCGATTGGTGATAATGACCCATAATAACATAATCAAAACCATCAGCCGATATCGTTTCAGCAAAGATTCTTAATTCGCTGAGTACCCTATTATTATATTCCTGAGTATGGCTATAATGACGTCCTCTGTTGGAAATGGCATGAGCGATACCATATCCAATGGTCGGATGAATCCATCGATACAGCCAGATAAACAGTTTATTTCGCAAAACGGTTTTCAATAGCCTGTATCCTCTGTCCCAGGGTATTATTCCGTCACCGTGAGTCAGGTAGAATTTTTTCCCGTTTATATCCAATGTTGTATCATCTTTATGTACACGGTGCATTAGCGCATTATCCATAAAATCCAGAGTCCAGTGATCGTGGTTGCCGGTAATAAAGTGAACTTCAACACCGGATTGTTTCAAGGAGTATAATTTTTGATAAATTGGAAAATATACTTTCGGGACTACATGTTTGTATTCAAAATAAAAGTCGAAAAGATCTCCGACAATGAACAAAGTTCCGTTCGTTTCAGCAATATATTGAAAAAAACGAAACAACTTTTGTTGTCGCTCTTTTTCCTGCTCTGTTAAATCAAGCATTAAATGAATATCGGAAATAAAATAGACCGGCAATTCCATGATGGCTAACTTACTTTTTCAGAACTGTTTAAGCCAAGGAAATGTCGACCTTTAACCATTATCTGTTAAATGAGTCAAATAGTTGATTAATTGATAGGATAAGGATAGTTTATAATTTGTACGATTGGTTTTGCTAAGCAATCTAATAATAAACAGGTAAGGAACTCTTTAGATTAAATAACGTAAATTCCAAACATGCGAAACATCCTAATTATTTTGTCTCTGCTTATACAGGGTTTGCTTGCTCAATCTTTTGGACAAAACAAAGTTCAATATAAAGATTTTGACTGGTCCCTGATTTCTTCTCCTAATTTTGATGTATATTTTTATGGAGACGATTCACATCTTGCGGAATTTACAGCGGAAAATGCCGAAAAAGCCCAAGAACAAATTTCCAAACATTTGCGATGGACTTTGAAAAAACGCGTATCCATTATCGTCTATCATTCCCATAATGATTTTCAGCAAACCAATATTATTTGGCAGTATATGCAGGAAGGAATCGGTGGTGTTACAGAATTATTTAAAAATAGGGTTGTTCTTCCGTTCGAAGGAGATTACGAGCAATTTCGTCATGTGATCCACCATGAACTTACTCATGCATTGTTAAATGATATGATTTATGATGGAAATATTCAAAGTATTGTTGCCGGACGTGTCAAATTACGCATTCCATTATGGGTAAACGAAGGGCTGTCTGAATACCTCTCCATGACGTGGGATACCAAAGCCGATATGACCATGAGGGATCTTTCCATCAATGAAGATATACCTACTATTCAACAACTCGAATCCTATATGGCTTATAAAGGAGGTCAATCTGTTTGGCGATTTATTGCTGAAAAATATGGACGGGAAAAAATAGGTGAAATCATCAACTCCATGAAACAAACGCAAAATACTGAAAAAGGATTTGAACGCGCTTTGGGAATGAATTTTGATGATTTAACTGAACAGTGGCATAAATATTTAAAGAAAGAATATTGGCCGGATGTAGCGGGTCGGGATGAAATTGAAGATATTGCAAAAAGATTAACAGATCATAAAGATGAGAAAAATTATTACAATGTGTCACCTTCTGTCTCACCTGACGGCAGTAAAATAGCGGTTTTATCAGATCGATCGGGATATTTTGATGTGTTTATTTTAGATGCAATTGATGGAGAGGAAATTAAACGACTCGTGAAAGGAAATCGCTCAGTCGATTTTGAAGAATTAAAGCTCCTGCAACCGGGAATTTCCTGGTCACCGGATAGTAAACGCATTGCTATTGCAGCAAAAGCGGGGAAATCGGATGCACTTTATCTCATTGATGTAAAATCAAAAAAGAAGGAAAAATTGACCTTTGAACTTGATGGAATATTCACCGCAGCCTGGAGTCCTAATGGTGAAGAATTAGCATTTGTCGGGACGAATAATGGTGCCAGTGACATTTACCTTTATGACTTAAAATCAAAAAAATTAACGCAATTAACGGACGATATTTATTCGGATTCTGAACCGGCATGGAACAGCGATGGATCAAAATTGGCTTTTATATCTGACAGAGATGATGATGTTAACGGTCAATTACCATCTAAAGAAATAATAAGTCACGATTATTCACAGAAGGATATTTATTTCATTGATATGTCATCAAACCTGATAAATCGTATTACGAATACAAAATATAATGAAGATAATCCCGTTTGGGCTCACACTAAGGAAAACATAATTTTTTATGTAGCGGACAAAAATGGCGTATGGAATATATATCGCCATGACGTAATCGTTGATGAAATTAATCCTGATTTAGATCATACTTCAAACATCGATCAGCCGGTTGCTATCACTAATATTCTTACAGGTGTATTTCAGGTAAGTTTAACAAAGGATGATGGTTTGCTCGTTTTTGCAGGTTATGCCGATTTAGGCTGGGATGTGTTTAGTATTACGCGGCCTCTGGAAAAAGATGCTGTCGAAGTGCCTCTAACACTGTATTTTATAAAAGTGGATAAAAATTCTGATGACTTAACAGACCTTCGTCGAAATAAACGAAATAATAATAAATCAGGAAGAACATCCAGCGCCGACTATTCTGATTGGATTTTTGCAAAAGAATACGATCATTATAATCAATCACCTATTCGGGATGATGAAAAGGATTCTTTTGTTGCAGATACTTCCGATATGTATGAAAATGGTTACATTCCAAAAATTTATAAAACCAGGTTTACGTTGGATATAGTGAACAGCTATGCATCTTATAGCAATCTGTTTGGGGCACAGGGAATGGCCATGTTTGCATTCAGTGATATATTAGGCAACCATCAAATATATCTCGGAACTGAAATGGTGATTGATTTACAGCGCAGTGATTACTATTTCAGTTACGCCTATTTAACCCATCCATCGGATTATTATTTTTCACTATCCCATACTGCTAATGAATATTTCCTTGGGTACACTGATGTTGGATATCAGCGCCGGGGGCTGCTCCAGAATTTTAGTGTGATGAGCTTTGTTTCTCATCCCATCAGCCGATTTACACGATTTGAAGGCGGTTTGTCCTATCACTCTTTTTCATTCAGCGAATGGCAGCAGGTGAATTATAATGATTTTGAAAAAATTAGCAATCAATTGTTTACAGTAATCATACCAATGGCAAGCTGGGTTTTTGACAATACAGTGTACGGGTACACCGGTCCGATGGATGGTTTTAGGCAAAATACTTCTTTAGTTGTTAGCCCAGGTTGGGGGAGTAAAAAACTTGATTTTAAAACATTGAAGTTCGATTTTAGAAAGTATTTTAAAATTGGACGTTATTCCAGTTTAGCCGGTCGGATGATGGTAGGAACAAGCCGGGGAGCGGATAAGCAGAAATTTTACCTTGGGGGTGTCCCCAATTGGATATTGGGCAGAGGTGAAACAAATGGGTCAAAAGATGAAAGCCAATTTCGGAATGATATTCTGGATGGAAATAATGATCTGGAAGATGTGTTTTTCTCTGAATTTATTACACCGGTCCGAGGTTATCGTTTTATGGAACAAGTGGGCTCCAATGTTGCATTGGCAAATTTCGAATTCAGATTTCCGTTTCTTTTAGCCATGGGTGTTCCTGAAAAATTTATGATCAGCAATATGGGGTCGCATGTCTTTTTGGATATGGGTACTGCATGGGATAATGGAAAAGAATTTGAAGAAACAATAGCCGGTTTTGGCTGGGGGATGAAAAT
>CAZBEY010000066.1:0-10466 GCA_964491015.1 uncultured bacterium
TTTTGCGGGGTGAATGCCTTGGCGGCGCCATGTATATTGAAGATTTTCGACGGATGCTGAGATATGTTGGAAGTTTAGATTTCCGTATTGTAAAAGATAATCCCCTGGATATTAATGATGCCGACATTGAGGCACAGTTGGGTATGATACAGTTTTCATCGAAAACAGTACGAGGCTTTAAATGCGATTTTGAAGATATGTGTGAAAACTACGGACACGTCGCATATTATCTTGGTTCAATCCCGGAAAGTCCCCACGAATTTGTACTGGATGACCATCACGTTTTTAAAACAGGTTTACCGACGCCCGTTGTGGCAATACAGCATTGATGCTGATGGAAAGCCGATACGGGGAATATTTTCGTGTTGAAGGGGATTTTACAACACATTTTGGTATCTTTGATTGTAATTGTACCGGAGACAATCATAAAGAAAATAGTCCATCAGGTCTTTGCTGTTAATAATGAAAATAATCAAAATTATCCCAGGACTTGAGTTAACAATCCGACACCTCCTTCGACATGAAAGTAGGAGATTTAACTTTTAGACTGGGGTCAGAAATGCTTACTAAAATATTGAGAAAGGAAAAGGATTTAATATGATTGGTATCATCGGTGGGACAGGTCTTTACAATATAGAAGGATTGGACATTCTGGAAAAATTGGATGTAGCTACACCATTCGGAAGGCCATCTGCTCCATTAATTAAGGGAGAAATAAAAAATACTGAATTGATCTTTCTACCCCGTCATGGAGAGACTCACCGGTTTTTACCATCGGAGGTCAATTACCGGGCGAATATTTATGCATTGAAATCTGTCGGTGTGACGCAAGTAATCGGTGTTTCAGCCGTGGGAAGTTTACGGAAGGAAATTGCTCCGGGGAATTTTGCAATTCCTTCTCAATATTTTGACCATACAAGAGGAAAAAGGGAATCAACATTTTTTGGCAATGGTCTTGCAGCACATGTGTCAACAGCAGAGCCCACATGCCCCGCATTAACCCAAGGTTTAAAACAATCCTGTCATGATTTGGGTTTTGTGGTCCATACGGACAAATCGTATGCTTGTGTTGAAGGTCCCCGGTTGGGAACCAAAGTGGAAAGTCATTTCCTGCGGGATGGCGCCAAATGTGATTTAGTTGGAATGACCAATGTGCCGGAGGTGTTTTTGGCGAGAGAAGCACAGCTTTGTTATGCTACTTTGACCATTGCGACGGATTATGATTGCTGGCTGGATGACCCAAATGAGCACGTATCTGTTGCCATGGTTTTTCAACGGTTCGGTGAAAGTTTGGAGCGGGCAAAAACAGTATTAAAATCGACTGTAACTCAACCCAGAAATGAGAATTGTTCTTGTAGAAATAGCCTTAAATTCGCTCTGATTACACCGGAAGATAGTTTAGATGAAAATCAAACAGCTCTTTTATCAGTATTGAAAAAATAATTTGTGGCGACATCCATATCCATCATAATACCCTCAGGTCCAAAAGAAAAAGCGCTTCTCTCTTTATGGGATCGTTTGGCCAAATTAGGAAATGATATTGAAATTATTGTTGTGCACAATGAAGAATCAGACCCTGAATTTTGGACTAATATCAGAAGGGAGCTTGATGGGAAATTGTCCGAAAAGAATGTTCACTGGATTTCATCCGGATTAGGTAGAGGGCAACAACTCAATGCCGGTGCCGCCCAAGCAAAAGGATCCTTTTTATGGTTTTTACACGCAGATTCCATCCTTGAAAAAAATACCTTTATTTCCCTGAAAACAGCCATCAAAAACCACCCAAGGGCTCTCCATTATTTTACATTGGCTTTCTCAAATGACGGTCCGGCCTTTTTAATGAAAGTTAACGAAATATTCGTGCACTTTCGCTCTAAATTGCTCGGTTCTCCCTTTGGCGATCAGGGATTTTGTATTCATAAAACACTTTTTGATTTGGTAGGTGGTTATCCGGAAAATTTACCCTACGGTGAAGATCATGTTTTTGTTTGGAGAGTACGACAAGCCGGTATACCCATCCTTAGCATTTCGAAAAAATTATTCACCAGCGCCCGAAAGTATCAGAAAAACGGGTGGGTGAAAACAACGTTCATCCACAACAAACTTTGGATGAAGCAAGTTATTCCGGAAGCAAAAATATATTTACAGAGTCGGGGTGTCATATGAAAACAGCTGTTGCGGTTTTTGTAAAAACACCTGGTTTTTCACCCATCAAAACTCGATTGGCACAGGTTATTGGATATTCTGCGGCGGAATCATTTTTCATTCAATGTGTTCAAACGATTGAAAAGACTCTTTTGGAAGTCAAAGAATTATCCAATGATAAACTTAAGCCATTTTGGGCCGTCGGTGAAAAAGACGGTATTTCCAATTTATTGTGGAAAAATTTTAAAACTATTTATACGGAAAAAGGATCCCTCGGAGAAAGACAGCATTGGGTCTATTCATCTCTGAAGAGAGACTATGATTCTGTGATTCTCATTGGAGCCGATTCTCCCCAACAGAGTGTGTCGGGAATTTTTAAAGCAGTCAAAGCATTAAATTCCGAAAATGATTTTATCCTTGGACCGGCATTGGATGGTGGTTATTACCTCCTGGGAGGCAAAGGGGAAATTCCACTGAAAGTATGGATGGGAATTCCGTACAGCGCAAAAAATACTTATTCAATGATGCTGAATGCATTGAAAGCTCGTGGTACTGTCCAAGAATTAAATGCATTGGTGGATGTGGATACCGCTGACGATTTGAACCAGCTCATCATTGATTTAAATGCATCTGAAATCCAACAACATAGAAAACTGGCAGGATGGATCACCAGCCAAATATGGTTTACTAAAGTCCATGATGAGACGGTATCTGATCAATTCAAATATGGAAATATTTAGTGCGGTTTTCCCCGGGAATTAAAACACCTGCATTTCTTGCGGATGATATTTACGGTAAAACACAATTCCCGGAAAAATATATGGGACAAAAATGGATGTTGTCATTTTTTCGGTATGCATCTTGTCCTCTGTGCAATTTTCGTGTAAACCAATTAATTCAGCATTATGACCGATGGCAAACCGAAGGATTTAACATCCTGGCCATTTTTGAATCGTCAGGTGAGTCAATTAAAAAATACGTTGGAAAACAAGCTGTGCCTTTTCCCATTATTCCTGATCCGGAATTAGACCTGTATAGAAAATATCACGTTGAATCCTCCTGGATAAAATACATTTTAGGCGCTTTCACGTTCATAAAAGCTGTCTTCCATGGGTTCATTCCGGGTAAAATGGAAGGAGATAAAGCCATTGTGCCGGCCGATTTTCTTATCAATGAGGATGGAACGATTCACACGGCTTATTATGGAAACAATATTGGAGATCATATTCCAATCGAGTTAATCAATGAATTCATCCACAATTATTAGTTTAACTAATTGCCATAAAAGGCACATAATTCGCAAATGGTGAAAACTAGATGTATTTGAATTAATGGCTACTAAGAAGTGTGTACGATCTCATGAAACTTGCTAGCTACGTTCTATAAACTTACTGAATTAGACATAGAAATATTCACCACCTACAGTGTTGACAATCTCTTATGATTGGAGATTATAGACATTTGACTCCTAAGGGAGTCGTTAAATATGAAAAGAAATCCTGCCCGCCCGCCAAAGTGAAACGTCGGACAGGTAGGGATTAGGAGTAAACATTTATCTTCTTCTGACAACCATTAATTCATTTCAGTGTCTTAAATTATATTCCCTAAAAAAGAGTTCAGATTTGTGGTTGATATAAATTCAACTACCAGACCAAGGAGTTAATTCATGAAACTCAAAATACAATTATTAATCTTCAGTCTTTTATTGTTTTCAATTCTAAGAGCCGGAAGCGAAATCCATTCAAAAATAATGGATAATGGATTAGAAGTAATTGTAATTGAAAACCATATCGTTCCTCTCGTAACGATTGAAATTTCAGTCAAAAACGGCGGATTTGTTGAGACACCAGAATATGACGGGCTGGCTCATTTATATGAACACATGTTTTTCAAAGCAAATGAGCATATCCCAAATCAGGAAGCTTATTTAGAACGAACCCGGGAGCTGGGTATGAGCTGGAACGGTTCTACATCCGAAGAAAGGGTCAATTATTATTTCACACTCCCGGTTGACAGCATAGAAGCAGGAATGGAATTCATGAAAAACGCCATTCGGTTTCCTCTGTTTTTACAAGAAGAATTGGAGAGGGAACGACCGGTAGTAATCGGTGAATACGACCGCAATGAATCCAATCCGTACTTTTATCTTTTCAAAGAAGTCAGTCAAAAACTTTGGTATAAATATTACAGCAGGAAAAACGTGATTGGTGACAGAGAAGTCATTCTATCTGCGACCGTTGAAAAAATGAAAACGCTAAAAGACAGGTATTACATTCCCAATAATTCAGCATTACTCCTGGCGGGTGATTTAACGCCGGAGAAAGGATTCGCTTTGGCTGAAAATTATTTAGGTGACTGGCCGAGAGGTGAGGATCCATTTGAAAAATGGCCGGTGCCGAATCATCCTCCTCTGAAGAAATCTGAAATAGTGGTGGTTAAAAAACCTGTAAATGCCGTTATTGTGCAGTTTTCTTTTCATGGACCAAAAGCGGGTGAAGATATCGAGGGAACATTTGCAGCAGATGTTTTGTCTTTTATTTTAGATCAGAAAAATTCACAATTCCATAAAAATTTGGTGGATACGGGGATTGCCCTTCAGGCATCTATTGGATATTATACCCTGAACCATACCGGCCCCATCACTGCTAATATAGTATGTACACCCAATAATGTTTTACTGGCAAGGGATGCTCTGTGGGCAGAGATGCAAAAATTAACAGATATTGATTACTACACAGATGAACAGTTAGAAACGTCAAAGTATAAATTAGAGGTTCAGGAAATTTATGGTCGTGAGAAGCCATCAAGTTATGCTCATACCGTTTCATTCTGGTGGGCGGTAACCGGGTTGGACTACTATAATCATTATGGGGATAATTTGCGTCAAGTTTCCCGGGATGATATTAATCGTTATATCAATAGGTATATGACGGATAAGCCATTTGTTATGGGCGTAATTTTGCCGGATACTGTTTATTCAGCATTGAATCTCAAAGAGGAGGAATTGCTGCCATGACCAGGTTGAACTCAATAATAATATTTCTTATGTTAATTTGGACGGGAGGATGCGACTCCCTTCCGAAATCAAAGGCAAAACAATTTAAAGTAAATGGACTCAACGTTATCATAAAGGAATTGCCGGAATCGGACATTGTTTCAGCCGGGTTTTATCTGAAAGGCGGAGTTGCTTATATTCCCGAAGAGCAAGCCGGGATTGAGCAGCTGCTTCTATCTGTTATGCCAAAAGGATCTGAAAAATACGATAAGGAATTATTGCAAGGACTCACGGAATCCATTGGAACCAGCATTGCCGGTTCGGGCGGCAGGGATTATTCAACCCTTACTCTCCAGTGTTTGGTTGATCAGTTTGATCAATCCTGGGATATATTTCAGGACGTTATTTTGCATCCGAGATTGGATAGCATTGAGATTGAATTGGAACGCGTGAATCAATTAACAAATATTCGAGCGGAAAGTGATAATCCGGATACATATTTACAGAAATTAGCCAGAGAGTTTTACTATCAAAGGCATCCCTACGAACAATCTCCACTGGGAACAGAAGAATCCATTTCAACTCTTACGAGGGATGACTTATTAAACTATTACAAGGACAATATTAAAAAATCTCGAGCTTTATTGGTTATGGTTGGAGGTATCACTAAACAGGATATTTTAAACATCGCAAATGATTTGGCTAAAGCATTGCCAAAAGGAAACTCTTACAAGGATCGTCTCCCAGAACATTGGAGTAAAAATAGTTCCGGAATGCGTGTAATCAAGGGCGATTCGGATATGCCGACCAATTATTTGATCGGCCAGGCAAATGCGCCCAATAAAATGTCGGAAGATTATTATCCTTTCCTCCTGGCATCCCGAAAATTAGGCACACGTGTGTTTGAAGAAGTCAGGACGAAGAGAAATCTGTCCTATGCTCCTGCGGCAGGTTACAGTACAGGCCGTTCCAGTTACACATACCTCTATGTGACGACAACGAAACCGGATACGACCATCAAAGTCATGTACCAGGAACTGGATAAATTGAAGGAAACACCATTGACAGAAAAGGAAGTAAAAGAATTGCGAATGATGTTTCTCACTCGACACTATATGTCAAAAGAAACGGTTGCTGCCCAGAGGGATGTTTTGGCCAATTATGAATTGACGGGCCCGGGGTATCGATATGCAGAAATATTTATGAAAAAAGTTCAATCTGTGACGGCAGAAGATATTCAGCGGGTCGCAAAAACATATCTGACAAATTACCAGTTTACTTATCTGGGAGACCCGAATGCAGTAAATGAAGATGTATTTTTATCATATTCATGGCCAACGAACCGGTGGGAAAATAAATAACAATGGTTATACAAAAATTGGGAGTAGTTCTCATTGGGTTCACCATAGTTGCATGTTTTAGTGATAATAATCCGGTAAACGTTTCATTTGCTGTGGATGGAATGGATATACGCGGCGGTATTCTATGAATGGGGTGACCAACTAATATTGGTAAGGCCCTGGATGGGCTGAAGGGGATGAAAAATCAAACGTTTAATCCGGAAACTCGAATTTTCTCTGCAAAGTACGATTCTGTAAAACTATCAAAAAATGAGGTAATCAGCGCCGTAGAATCTGCCGGAAATTTTCAAGTCATTAATTGGAAAGTTGTGAAGTAGTCGGTTGTGAAAATTATTTCGAAAATTTTAAAGTTTGGAATGGTATCAACCGTGTTGAACAAGGGATTGACATAGTCAATCCAATCCATACAATTAGGAGTAAATAATGTTTGATACTGTAATTATTGGAGGAGGAATTGGTGGATCTGCTTCTGCTTTAAGAGCAGCACAAAATGGCCTGAAAGGGCTGTGGGTGCTCGGATCTAAAAAAACCCGAAAGCAAAGCAGGTCGCAATGGGTAATGAACCTGGATAATATTGTTGGATTCCACGAAGATATTATCAAAGAGCAGGTCATTAAAACATTGAAAAAACACAAGCAGGATGAGGCAGTTTCCATTCTGGAGAATGAGCACTATCAAATCAATAACAGAATGTTGATTAAAAATACAGTCCAGCGCTTGGAAAAAGAATACCCTCATTTTAAAATTGTCGATGGAGTTGTATCTCACCTCCGAAAAATGGAAAGCGGATTTGAAGTAACGTATCATGATGAAACAGTCCAATCCGTTTCCATTGTTTTAACAACGGGTGTTATGGATGAACAACCGTCACTTTTGAAAAGAAACAGAAAAGGGGATATGGAAGAAACACCCAAATGGATTTACCCCTTTGCAAATCGGGAACAGGTTTTGTACTGCATTCGCTGTGAAGGGCATTTAACAAAGAATGATCAGGTAGCTGTCTTCGGTTCTACCAATACAGCAGGTGAACTGGCTATGATGCTCCACGAAAGGTACCAAAACAAAGTTTTTATTATTACCAATGGAAAAACACTGGAAATATCGGCTGACCGAATGAATATACTAAAACATTACGGCGTCGAAATCATTTCTGAACCCATTATTGATTTACAGAGTGAAGGAGTCAAACAACTCCGGGGCTTTGTTTTTGAAAAACACGAGAATGTTGAAGTAAAGTTTGCCCTGGTTTCTATGGGACTGCATCGTGTTTATAACGACCTGGCAAGAGAATGCGGCGCTCGATTGATGGACGAAGATCAGCCGGTGGAAAAACGCCACGTTCGGATCAATCATAAAGGAGAAACGTCTGTTCCGGGGTTATTTGCCGTGGGTGATATGGTGAAGCGGGAGGATGAGCCTGTAATGAAACAGATTTACACCGCCCAGGAGTATGCCGTTCGGGCGGTGGATACGATCGATTCAAGAAGGCGAAAAATAATAAGAAAATCTGCTCAGAATACCACAGGTGAATAGAAAAGCCAAACATTGAACCGGAATTCTGCAATCGATAATATTTAGTGCTATAGACATTAAATACAAAGAGAAAACAACGCTGTTAGGCGTTGAATATTTTAAATTGATCTTGCAGTGAATCAATCCAGTGCTCCATCGCCATTTTCTTTGGTGCAAAGAAAACGGCTGCAAAAGAAACAGTCGCTGGGGAAAAATAATGGGAGTCAGCATTTGGACTCGGGCCGATTTTATACTCCCCGGTTAAGAGTAGAGCATAAGTTACCAGGATAAAGGGTCAGACATAAAATCGCCTCTTCCTTCGCCAATTGTTTCCTTAATATCCCTGATTTTTCCAATGCGATAAGAAAATCAAAAAAACATGGATGAACAAAAACAAAAACTATATCATAGCAAACGACCTGCCACTACTTCTTGTTTTTCAATTGTGGTATTACGAAATTTCTGGGTAATCAGTAGCAGAAATAGTGCTGTGGGACTGAAAGATTAGTTTCGGGGTCCTTTACACTTGCTCAATGAATTTTTTTATTAACATTTACAATGCAAAGACGTATTATTGCATATTAAAAAATGGGAAATGAATGAAAAAATTAAAATGGGAGAAAAAATTAGTGAAGCATATAATTATTGCCTTATTTATCATGTTGTTCATAACCGGCAGCGTTGTTGGACAACCATTGGAAACGTCCCTGCAATATCCTCAGCCTTCAGCCGTTATTACGTCCTTAAGCGCTTCAGAGCTGGCGGAAAAGATCAAAATAGGTGAGCTGACGGCTCAGGAAGTAACTGAGGCCTTCATTCACCGAATAGAGGAAGTGAATCCGAAAATCAACGCCGTAATTATACCGGTATTTAATGAAGCCCGCGCCCAGGCCATTGAGGCTGATCAAAAACAAGCCAGGGGTGAACCTTTGAGCCCTTTACACGGAGTACCGGTGACCATAAAAGAGCAATACCGTGTTGCCGGAACGCAAACCACACTGGGGGCGACCAGTAAAATTGGGAATGTTTATCATGATGAAGGACCGCTGGTAAAGAAATTGCGGGAAGCGGGCGCTATCATATTGGGGAAGACGAATGTGACCCAGACCTTGGCGGGCTGGGAAGCCGATAACCGGGTGTACGGCCGGACAAATAACCCGTGGAATCTTAACCGCACTTCCGGCGGGAGCAGCGGCGGAGAAGCAGCCATCATTGCTGCAGGTGGATCCCCCTTAGGATTGGGAGGCGATTTAGGCGGCAGTATCCGTATTCCATCTCATTTCTGCGGCGTGAATGGAATTAAACCGACATCTTATCGTTTAACCAATGACGACTTTTCACCGGGACTTTTGGGGAATGGGCAGGAATTATTTATTCCTCAACCGGGACCCATGGCTCGAACCGTGGCTGACCTGGAACTGGCAATGAAAATATTTGCGGAAACATCCGGCGAATTAAGCGGTGATCTGGTTCCACCCGTTCCGTGGTCAGACCCGGAAAATATACAAATTGAAGGACTGCGCGTGGGCATGTATAAAGACAATGGTTATTTTACTGCCTCACCGGCCCTCCGTCGCGCTGTGGAAGAAGCGGCTGATGCTCTTCGTGGAAAGGGCGCTATTGTTGAACCAATCACTCCACCCGATGCCGCTGAAGGAATTCGATTATTCCTCGGCGCTGTTACCGCCGGGGGTGGTGAACATTTTAAGGAACTGCTGGGTGACGAAAAACCCATTCCTCAATTGGACGGTATGTTTCAAGGATTGGGTAAACCACCATTTGTGTTATCCATCGTCCAGAAAATCATGGAAGCACGTGGTCAGCATTTTATGGCTTATCAGGCCCAATGTATCAGAAGCTTATCCACCATAGATTATTGGAACTTGGTGGAAGATCGCAATGATTATCGCGCCCGGTTTCTCCAGACAATGGACGAGGGAAATTTTGACGTTATCATTTGCCCTCCGGCGGCCCTCCCGGCTTTGACGCATGGAAGCAGCGGTCACCTTTTCCCGGCGTTCACTTATTCTTTTGTTTACAATGTGCTGGGGGCTCCCGCAGGAGTTGTAGCGGCTACACGGGTTCGCCCCGGGGAAGAAAGCGACCGGGAAGTCACCATGGATATGGCCGATATCACCGCTTTTGAAGTGGAGCGGGGAAGTGCTGGCTTACCTGTAGGGGTTCAGGTAATTTCTCGCTATTGGCGCGAGGATATCGTTTTGGCTGTAATGTCAACACTAGAGGAGCATTTTCGCACTACACCAGATTATCCTGAAAATCCGGTTTTAGTTTCTGATTAAGTCCGGGAGACTTTTATGAAGATTATTTATTCCATTTTTCACCTAATCTCACCCGGAGGATTAATACTACCTCAATATTCTCCCCTCATACAATCACTAATACGGACGTCAAAAGCAGGCCAGCCTACGCCGCTAACCGACTACGCTATAGTT
>CAZBEY010000067.1:0-10246 GCA_964491015.1 uncultured bacterium
CCCCCGCCGATAGTCTCGTTGCCACTACTGATCCACCGGTTTCATCAGAAAGTAAGGCACTCCTAAAACCCACACCAACGCACGCTCTAACCACACATCTAGATACCGTCATAATCAAAGAAGAAAAATACAAAATAGAAACAAATTTATATATCGCTGAAATTAGTTCGGAAAACGGTGGCTCTATTGTTTCGTTTTCACTAAAAAATTATCCTGGAAGCCAAGATGGCAATGTTCAACTTATTAATAATCGTAACAAAGAAAATTTAATCGTTTCTTATAAAAGCGTTGATGGTGAAAACGTCGTTCTGTCCGGAACGTGGGAACCGGTTAATAATTTTTCTCCAAGACGTATCGATACAGAGCATGTTTTAACTTTCAGAAGACCGTCAAAACAAGGATATGTTTATAAGTCGCTGACTTTTTATCCGGATAAATATATTATTAACGTCAATACAGATTTATCAAACCATCTTCCATATATTTCTCAAGGTATTTTTGAATTGTCTTGGTCTGGCGGATTGCCTCTCACAGAAAAAAATAAAAAAGATGAATTAAATTATTTTAATGCATATCTATATACCGGTGAAGAGTTACATAGCCCCGACATATCTGATAAAAAGGATAACAAAATTGATCATATTAAAGGAAAAACCCTTTGGGCGGCTCTTCGATCAAAATACTTTTTGAGCGCTTTAATTCCTGATATTGCCGGATTAGGAGGAAAAACATCTGGTTATTTGGATAATGAAAGCGAGAAGGTTTTCAACGTCTCTATTTCGTTATCTGCATCACAGAACAAAAACACATCTCTTTATTTAGGACCGCTTGAATATAAACGCATTAAAGCTATTGGCTTTAATCTTGATTCTATTATGAACTTTGGTTGGTCATTTATTCGACCGATTGCTAAGGGCGTTCACTATCTGTTAACAAAAATGAATACTTTTATTCCGAACTATGGTGTTATTCTTATCATTTTTTCTGTTCTAATAAAAATAATAGTTTATCCTTTGACAAAAAAGAGCTATGAATCCACTCAAAAAATGCAAGCCATTCAACCACAATTAAACATATTAAAGGAAAAATACAAAAACGACCAGCAAAAAATGAGCCAAGCTCAAATGGCATTATTTAAAGAGCACGGCGTTAATCCGCTGGGAGGTTGTTTTCCCGTGTTATTACAGATGCCTTTACTGCTTTCTCTTTTTCAGGTTTTTCGTTCAACTATCGAACTTAGAGGGGCGCCTTTTGTCCTTTGGATATCCGACCTGTCAGCACCCGATACTATCGTTAATCTTCCGTTTTCTATTCCGGTCTATGGGGACCATATTGCAGTCCTTCCAATCCTAATGGGCATCACGATGTTTATACAACAAAAAATGATGCCAACCCAGGCTGGGGGACAACAAAAATATATGTCTTATTTCATGACCGGTTTTTTCACTTTATTATTTAACAATTTCCCATCAGGTTTAAATCTCTATTATACGCTTTTTAACATACTAACAATTTTACAGCAAAAATTTCTTACCCCACACCCCCATACTGTTTCAAATAAAAAACAATGACCTCTTTCGATACGATCGTTGCCTGTGCAACGCCGTATGGTTTTGGAGGGGTTGCAGTCATTCGAATCAGCGGTGAAAACGCCATCAGTTTTTCAGAAAAAGTATGCAAAAAAGAAGTTCCTCTAAAACCTCGAAGAGCTACACTTTGCTCTCTGTATTCCAATAAAGGTAATATTATTGATGACGCCATAGTCACCTTTTTTCCATTTCCCAATTCCTATACCGGAGAAAATGTTGTGGAAATTTCTTGCCACGGTAACCCTTCAATTGTTAACAAACTAATTAATATATTCATTGAATACGGCGCCCGAACGGCAGAGCCTGGAGAATTTACCCGCCGTGCTTTCATTAACGGAAAAATGGACCTGACCCAAGTAGAGGCAGTGTCCGCCTTGATCCACTCAAATAGCGAAAAAAGTGCTTTCTTAAACAGGCGTATTTTATCGGGATCTCTTTCCAAGATACTCAACGAAATTAAAACAGATATAATTAGCGCTTTATCTTTTGTTGAATTTGAACTCGACATCTCCGAAGAAGAACTGGCTATCGAACCCATTAAAAAAACGCTAACTATTGCACGGTCTATATTAAACAGACTTAATACTCTTTCCGGCACTTTCAAGGAGGGGCGTTTAATAAACCGTGGGGCCAATGTTGTTATAATCGGTAAACCAAACGTTGGTAAATCAACGTTGCTTAATGCCTTACTTGAAGAAAACCGGGCTATTGTAAGCGATGAGCCGGGCACAACCCGGGACGCCGTAGACGCTCACCTATTATACGATGGGATTAGCATCACACTAACAGACACTGCCGGCATTAGAGACGCAAGCAACGCCATTGAAAAGGAAGGGGTTGAAAAAGCAATAAACAAAGCACAAGAAGCAGATTTGGTTATCAATGTTATAGACGCTACCGATCGCCATGATTTTAAACTCCCCATATTTAGCGACAAGGTTATTACCGTTTTAAACAAGGTTGATTTATCGACAAAATCTGATAAAAATGAACAGCCGGAACATCATAATAAGTCTATTAAACTATCCGCTTTAACAGGGAAAGGTATCGTTGCTTTAAAAAAAGCGATAAAAGAAACGCTTCATACATCCCATCTTTTCTCTGAAGAAGTCTATTTAATAACACAAAGGCAGCATAATATAACAAAAACATCTATACAATCAATTTCCCGTGCTATTTCTAATCTTAAAAAAGCCTCCCCACCGTTGGAGCTTATTTCTATTGATTTGCGGGACGCTTTGAGATCCATCGATCAGATGCTTGGAAAAACAACGAGCGATGATATTTTAAATAATATATTCCGTCGATTCTGCGTAGGAAAATAAGTTTCACGTGAAACCTCGTAGAAATGTTTTTGATGTCCTTGTTGTTGGGGCTGGTCATGCCGGCGTTGAAGCTGCGCTTGCTGCTTCCAGGCTGGGTGTCTCAGTGGGGCTCATAACCATTAACCCGACCGGGCTTGGAAGAATGTCATGCACCCCCGCCATTGGCGGTTTGGCAAAAGGTCAAATGGTTAGAGAAATTGACGTATTTGGCGGCGTTATGGGTTTGGCGGCCGACAATACCGGTCTTCAGTTTAAAATGCTCAACAAATCAAAAGGGATGGCTGTTTGGTCCCCTAGGGCTCAAGTGGATAAAAGAGCTTATGAGTTGTTTGTAAATAACATAATCAACCGTTCATCCAATATATCACTCATTCAGGGTGAGGTTGTAAAATTAATTATTAATCATTATTCTGTTTCTGGGGCTGTTTTAAAAAATGGGAGTCAATTTTCAGCTAATTCTATTATTTTAACTTGTGGAACTTTTCTTAACGGACTGATTCATGTCGGTGAACGAAAAATTCATGCGGGGCGCATGGGAGAATCTGGCTCAATTGGAATAACTGAATTTCTTACGTCACGGGGGTTTGTTAGCGGTCGTCTTAAAACAGGTACTCCGCCCAGGGTTGCAGCAAATAGCATCAATTGGAAAAAACTGGCTCTTTCGACCGGGGACGAATACCCAACCCCTTTTTCCTACAGAACGTCTGTTTTTAATCCGGCAAACATTCCGTGTCATATTGCTCAAACAAATGTGGATTGTCATGAAATAATCCGTAAAGATATTATATTATCCCCCATGTTTTCAGGAGACGTTTCTGGTGCCGGCCCGCGTTATTGTCCTTCTATAGAAGACAAAATACACCGTTTTCCTTCTCGGGGTTCTCACTCGCTGTTTTTAGAGCCGGAGTGGGCGAATTCTAATCAAATATATGTCAACGGATTTTCCACAAGCCTGCCGGAAAAAACTCAATTAAGCGCTCTCAAGAAAATCCTTGGATTAGAAAAGGCAGAGCTGTTTCGACCCGGATACGCTATTGAATATGATTTTTTTCCTTCCTCACAAATCAAAGGTTCTTTGGAAACAAAGAATTTTTCCGGATTATTTTTTGCCGGCCAAATAAATGGTACCTCCGGTTATGAAGAAGCCGCAGCACAAGGCCTCGTTGCCGGAGTAAATGCTGCGAGGCGCATATTAAACAAAGAGCCGTTGTTGCTTTCTAGGTCTGATGCATATATAGGTGTTCTTATAGACGATCTTATAACAAAAGAAACTTTCGAACCCTATCGTATGTTTACATCCAGAGCAGAGTACCGTATATTAATTCGTTACTCCAGTGCAGCGGCGCGCCTAGCAAAAAAATCTTTTGAATTTGGATTAATAACAAATAAAACTTATGAAACTATTTCTTCTTTTTTAGAAATAACGGAACAAACGGCGACAGCGCTAAAGACTTCTTTAACTCCTTCTGAAATGAACCCTCTTCTTTCAGCGTTGGGCGAAGCCGAGTTAAAACATAAATCACCCGCTTGTATTGTTTTGAAAAGACCGTCTGTGAGCATTGATCTTCTTCCTGATCGTTTATTTAAAAATATCAATAAAAATAACGCTCCGACATTTTTTGTTAATGAAATGATGCGAGAAGCGGAGATTTCCATTAAATACAAAGGTTACATTGACAGACAGCTACGCGAAATTATTTCATTAAAAAATCAAGAAAATAATACGATACCGGTTGATTTTAATTACTCATCATTAAAAAATATGTCCAATGAAGCTCGCGAGAAACTTTCATTGGTTCGCCCTGAAACATTGGGGCAAGCCATCCGCGTTTCTGGTGTATCGCCGGCAGACGCTGCGGTTTTAGCTATTCATCTCCATCGATAAAATTATGACTGTTTCACGTGAAAATAGTTTTGCTTGGGATAATCTTATTGAGACCGTTTCTACTTCGATCTATTTCAATTCTCTTTTTTCGAAAAAACCCATATCTATAAAATCTCTTCCTATCGGTTTTTTAACCTTGCTTCTCTCTGCCTTTGTAAAGGCAAAGACGCATCCTCTTATAATAATCGCTGATGATATTGAATCTGAAAATTTGTATTTAGCGTTGTCTGACTTATTGCCTGGATTAGCTCACTTTGCTCCAAAAAAACAAGGCGGCCCCGATACTTCTTCTGTTTTTATTTCAGAAGATGAAAAACAATTTGCAGATGCATATAATTATCTTGTGAGCAAGGATAGGGGTGTACTCGTTGTATCAGCTTCTGTCCAGGCACGACTGGTTAGATCACCACTTGAAAAGAACTCATCAGAGCATTGCTTTGAAACAGGCGCCAAATCTAATCTTTCTGCTTTGTTGCGCTCTTTGTCTTTGTGGGGGTACGAAAAAACAATAGAAACCTTGATACCAAAAACATATAGTGTGCGGGGCGGAATTATTGATATATACCCTTTGTACTCCAAATACCCTGTGAGAATCGAAACGTTTGGAAACCTAATTGAGTCCATACGTTTGTTTAATCCGGTATCTCAACTTTCGATAAAAACTATTAGCGATTTTAGTATTGTTGCTCCCTCTGGTTTTTCTTCTAATAATAAGGTTTCTTTTCACAGTCTTATTGAGGACGTTAAAAGTGTATATTATGTAAAACGTCATAAAAAAAATTTTTTTCGCGTTTCTAATACTATCAGCTCTACATTCAAAGAAATCCCATTCGATGGTTCTCATATCGATAAAAACATCTCAATTAAAAATAATAATAAAACATATGTATTTACTTCAGAAAAATCTATTAGAAAAAAAATAAAAACAGAGCTTGGTAAAATTTCAATCATTGAAAAACCTTTGCCGAGGGGTTTTTGGTCCAATGATTTAGCCGTTACCGTATATGGATATTCAGATCTAAACATTCAGAGACCTTCATCAGAATCATTTGTATCCGTAGCACCAGACGCAAGTGAGAGGTTTACATTAAATAATATTGAATGGGGGGACCCCGTTGTACATGAAAACTATGGCATTGGTTTATATCGCGGATTAGCGAAAAAAACAGGTGTCGGTAATCAGCGTGATTTTATTGCAATCGAATACGCAGGTGGGGGGATTGTCAATGTCCCGACGGATCGGTTTGATGTTGTTCATAAATATATTTCTACCCATAAAGAGACTATAAAGCTTTCGGTTCTTGGCTCAAAACGCTGGGTGAACCAAAAATCCCTTATTCGTAAATCTACTGAATCTATTGTAGATGATCTTGTGGCAATTTACTCGTCGAAAAACACTAAAAGGTCTTTTTCCTATTCTTCTGATAATGAGCTGATTGAGTTGTTGGGCGGTAGTTTTCCTTTTGAAGAAACGCCTGATCAAAAAAGCGCTATTCAAGATGTTCTTGAAGACCTAAGCAAGCCTTCGCCTATGGACAGGGTTGTCTTTGGAGACGTTGGATTTGGAAAAACAGAAGTGGCTTTGCGGGGTGCCGTAAAAGCTATTGCCGGCGGTAAACAGGTTTTTTTTCTGGCACCTACAACGCTTCTTGCGGATCAACATTATATAACGTGTAAAAATCGTTTGGGTGATTTGGGGATTAAAGTTGCATTGCTTTCCAGGTTTCAAACCAAGAAAGAGCAATTAGAAATTATTTATCAGATTGAAGCAAGAAAACTCGATATTGTTGTGGGAACACATCGGCTATTATCGGACGATATTGTGACTAACGGTCTTGGTTTATTAATTATCGACGAGGAACACCGGTTTGGAGTTAAACACAAAGAAAGAATAAGGACCCTTAAACTTGATGTTGATGTGTTAACGCTAACAGCAACCCCAATTCCTCGAACGCTCCAACAATCTCTTTTTGGTGTTCGCAGTGTAAGCCGCATAGACACTCCCCCAATGGAACGCTTATCGATTAAAACGACTGTGCAGTTTTTTAATTGGGAAAAAGTAAAAGAACAAATTGAGCGGGAATTGCGTCGTGGCGGCCAGGTATATTTTTTACACAATGATATTAATTCTATTCCATTTCTTGTCGAAAAAATCCACAGTCTTTTTCCAAACCATTCAACCGTCGGCGCCCATGGGTCTATGCCAAGTAAGCATCTCGAAAAAATCATTCTGTCTTTTTTCAATGGTGAAATTGATATTCTTGTATGTACAACAATTATCGAATCAGGATTAGACGTTACAAGGGCCAATACAATTATTATTAATAACGCACACCGTTTTGGCATAGCTCAACTCTATCAAATCAGGGGTCGCGTTGGGCGTGGAAACATTCAAGCTTATTGCTGGCTGCTTATACCAAACAAAACGCTTAAAAAAGAGGCTTATGAGCGTTTGAGGGCTATTGAACATTTTTCTTCCCTTGGATCCGGATACCAAATTGCCTTAAAAGATTTAGAAATTCGTGGAGCGGGAAACCTTTTTGGTTACGAACAAAGCGGAAATATCGGAAAGGTGGGATATCATTTATATTGCAAAATATTAAAAAAAGCCCTTGATAAAAAATTGGAAGCTCCCGGATCAAAAGCGGTTACGCGCCCGACCGTTTCAATTCAGGGTAATGCTTTTTTTCCGGAAGAATACATTCCGCTTGTTCAAGACAGAATTTATTATTACCAACGATTGGCGTCTGCAATAAATACTGAAGAAATTATTGCAGTAAAAAATGAAGTTTTGGATCGCTACGGTAAGGGAGGCGAGGAAGCAAAAAATGTTATAAGCGCAGCTTATATTCGGGAACTCTTTGTGAATCTAGGTGTGGAAAAAATATTATTAAGTTCTCGATTACTAAAGTTCAGGTTCTCGGACCAGCCTAAAGATGAAGGTATCAATTTTACGAAACTATATGACATGCTTCAAAAGCGACCTTGGAATTACTCGTTTAAGCAGCGTGATAATAAAGGTTTTTCCTTGGTGGTAAACACACGCTCAATAATAGAATCAATATCTTTTGCTAAAGAGATTAACAAGCTGTTGAAAGCTAATTATTCAGGTTAAATTTTCCGCTATGAAACGTTTGATTCTTCTATTATTGGCTCTTTTTATTGCTTCCTGTAATAAGAAAGATACTGGTGATTCTTTGGCGTCCGTTGGAGACTCTTTTCTTACAGAAGAGGCTGTTTTTCAGGAGGTTGGGTCGGGGAGTGGATCCGCATCAGATATTGTAAACCAATGGGTAGGGGAAGAAATTTTATTCCAAAATGCTCGTTTGTCTGGATTTATTAATGAACCCCCCTATCTATCTGATCTAGAAAAAAGATTAACAGGCCAACTGTTTTTACAACGGGTCGCCGGGGAAAAGATTATTGTATCCGGGTCTGAAATCAATGATTATTATCGAAAAAATAAATCAGGTTTTATTAGAAAGAACAAGGGTGCACGTATTTATCATTTATTTTTCCAGTCCAAAGAAGAAGGTAAAAGCGCCGCTAATATTTTGAAATCAAATAAAAATGACGATAAAAAAAATCAGTTTCTTAATGAGCATAATGCAAGACCAATTATTGTAATGAACGGTAGCTTGATTGACGAATTAAATAATGCTCTTTTTTCTTCCCGCCATAAAAAGAGGTTGATTGGTCCCATAAAAAGCACCCATGGCTATCATGTTTTAGTTGTTTTGGAAAGGTTTAAAGAAAATTCTACCATACCATTGGAAGAACTTTACGATGAAATATATCAGCGTATTTATCAACAAAAATTTGCTTTAAAATCTCTCCGTGTTTTAGACAGTTTAAGAAATCATACACCCTATAAAATAACTTTATGAAAAATATATGAAAAAACATACTTTAATATTTCCGTTATTACTTACTGTTTTCTTATTTGGAGATGAAACAGAAAAGGATGTGTTTATTGACGGCGTTGCTGCAATTGTTGGTGAATATGTCATTTTAAAAAGCGATGTGGCTCAACTTGTAAATATGGCTGCGGTTCAACAAAGACTCAACCCCGCGACTGATATGGATAAACTTCTACAATTACAAAAAGAAGTTGTACAGTCTGTTGTGGATCAGAAAATAATGTTAGAAATGGCTGCTTTGGATTCTATTGAAGTTGATGATAAAGAGGTTGATCGAGCCCTGGATCAGCAAATAGAGATGTTTATTCAACAGGCGGGAAGCGAAGAAAAGGCAGAAGAAATGCTCGGACAGTCTTTGAATTCTTTTCGAAGGGAATTTTGGCTGGAAATGAACGATCGGCTTGTAACAGAGCGCTATCAGCAAACCTTAATAAATAAAATTACTGTCAGCCGTCAAGACGTAGAAGAATTTTTCTACACCTTCAAAGACAGTCTTCCTCCCTTTCCTCTTACCGTAAAACTTCGTCACATTTTATTACCAATAATAGCCGGTGAAGCCAGCAGATTAAAGACAAAAGAAGACCTCAATAAAATCAGAGTACGTATACTAAATGGAGAGTCTTTTTCTGAACTTGCTTCGCTCTACTCTCAAGATCCTGGTTCAAAAAAGAATGGTGGATCGCTAGGGTTTGTAAAGCGCGGTGCACTTGTTCCTGAATTTGAATCAATTGCTTTTTCTCAAGATGTCGGTATCATCAGCGAAATTGTAGAAACACAGTTTGGTTTTCACATCATTAAAACAGATGAAAAAAGAGGAGATAAAGTACGAGTTAGCCATATTTTACTCATTCCCGGAATAACAGATGAAGACGATTCCAAAACATATCGTTTCGCATTATCTTTAAAAGATTCTGCAACAACATTAGAAGAATATAAACGCCTTGTAACTCTTTACTCTGCAGATGAACAAACCAAAGAACTTGGCGGAGATTTAGGATGGATTAATCCTCAAAATGCCCCCATTCCGGAAATTGCGCAGGTTATTGGTTTATTGGAGGTCGGTGAATGCAGTTTGCCAGTGAGAACAGATCAGGGTTACCACCTGTTTTGGGTAACTTCGTTCAAACCGGGTGGTGCGCCGGACTTAAATGTCCACTGGTCAGACATTGAATCAATGGCGTTGAATATGAAAAAATCTGATTGGTATAATTCGTGGATAACTAATGCGAGAAAAAGGTTTTATATTCATATAAATGAATGGTGATTCTCCACAATAGTTATTCACTGGTTATCAACATTTGTATGACCATTACTAAATAAATATCAAAAAGGCGTATAGTATTCAATATTCGTTTACTTATCCACATTTCAACAAGGCTTATCCACATCAACCTTCACTTTAAATTAGTTATTGCAAAGTAGTAATTCATTGAATTTTATTCTTAACAGAATTCATTTTGTCCACCGTTTCCACAGCATTATATATTATTACATTTATAATATTATAGAATATAATATATTTATTAT
>CAZBEY010000068.1:0-9947 GCA_964491015.1 uncultured bacterium
TGAGTAGCTCTGTATTTTCTTTTATTTTGTCAATAACAGCCTGATCTTTAAATGCTTCAATATTTTCTCGAAAATCGCCGGGCTCAAATTTTGTTGGAGTGGAATATTTTCCTGTAAGTAAACCATGCATTAATGGAGAAAAGAAACAAACCCCCAAATTGTTTTCTTCTATATATTTTTTAAGTCCGCTGGATTCGTATGTGTCGTCCCAAACATTACGGTAAGGCTGCACTACGTCGGGGTTTGCCTGTTCAATAAAACGCATAATTTTGTATAAATCCCAATCAGATAATCCAATGAACCGCGTTTTGCCTTCTTCCTGAAATCGTCTGATGACATCAATGGCGTCATCGAAGTATTCATCATTTTCACCAAAATTACAGTGATGAAGATAGAGTAAATCCACTGCGTCGGTCTGTAAAAATTTCAAAGACCTCTCCATGTTGCGCCGCATATGAACCGGTTCGTACCAACGATCATCACCCTCTCGATCCCAACCAACTTTGGTCGCCAGAAAAATGTCTTCTCGGGGGAGAATCTCCCACATAGATCCAATAACTTGCTCAGATCGACCCTTGCCATAGACGTCTGCTGTGTCCCAATGGTTGATTCCTTTTTCCCAGCATCTGGTTAAAACAGTTTTAGAATCATCATCAGATTGTCCGGCCCATCCGACCGCTTGTTTGCCGCTGGTGCTGGCGCCACCAAAGGACCATGTGCCTAAACTAATCACCGACACCTCAGCTTTGGTTCTGCCTAATGTTATTTTGCGCATTTTTCCTCTTTTAATTAAAGACAAGTTAGGCAAACAAGCGGTAATTTTCGGCAATATTATTCATCGATATAGGATTGTTGATGGTAGATGAGAGATGAAAAATGGAAAAGGACCACCGGAACGCACAAGTTGGTTTGGCGGGGGATCCAAACACTAATCCATCACAAAGAATTTCGTTTTACCGAACACAAATAATAAATGAACACGTTAAAAACCGTAGATATTGGACATAAAAACTATCATTTGGATCGCGCTTTGTCCGAATTAGAAACAGAAGTGAGCACAGCAATGTTTGAAGGAAATATTCGCGCATTAAAAATTATTCATGGACATGGAGAAGGCGCTTTAAGAAAAAGTGTTCGAGAATGGTGCGAGGGACAGGATGGGAGATTCAAGGCCGTCATCTATGGAGAGGACTATGATATGTTTCACCAGGAAAGCGTAGACATGCGATCAGCTTGTGGAAACCCTCGGGACGGGCATCTTGGTATGAAAAACAGATCCGTAACATATATCTGGCTCTGGTAAATTAAATTATTTGTGAAGAAGATGGGTCTCTTATTTTACCGGATAACGAATGTATTATTAAATCAGGTACGCAAAAACACTCCTTTATATATACGGTTGTTTGTTTGTTGTTGGCTGGTGGGTTGCGCTCCATCAATGGTGGAGCTTTCCGAAACGGATCCGGAAGCTGTTATTGCCATGAAAGAGGAGCTCCTTAATGAAAAAGAAGTTTCAGAAGAAACAATAGCCATAGTAATTAATGCTCATAATAATCTGGGGAACACAGCATTACAGAGGAATGATTATGATAAGGCAGAGGAACATTTTAATAAATCTCTGGAATTGGATAGTAAAAATAAACAAGCAAAATATGGATTAGCTATGGTTAAGGGGCATCGCCTATTCAAAAACGGAAGCAAGTCAGCGTTATGGGATTCCTTGGAGCAATTTGGAAAAGCTGCGTATTATAATCCGAAGAGTGGAGAACCGCATTATTGGATGGGTCGTGCCTACGAGAAAAAAGATGATGGAGACTTTGATTTGATCATTGAGGCATACGAAAAAGCTTTAAGCATGTCCCTTCCTGAAAAATTGACACAAGATAGCCAAAACAGATTAGAACGAGTCAAAAAGAACCAAAAAACCCTGGAAGATTTTTGGAACTAGAAATAAAACGAACTTACTTACGCCATGAAGAAACAGTCCAACGCTTACATGAGTAATAAATCTGGCGAAATTTATCCAAAATAATATTAAACCTTACCTTTAGCTGATTTTGTCGGTTTATACTCGATAAAGTTTCTAAATAGTCACTAAATATTTCTTCTTGACACTTGATTAAAGATGGAAGTAAACTTGTCAGTCCAAGGTAGACATTAGCCTTTGATATTCTTTAACCGAGGTAAGTAAATGAATAAAAAATCGCTAATAAGATACGCTATTCTTAGCCTATTTCTTATTGTATGTAATACAAATCTTTTCGCAAAGGATTATAAAGTAAGCGGAACATTAGTCGATGCGGAAGAAAATAAAGTTGGCGGAGCAACCGTTCTGCTTCTCACATCCGATGGTGTAGAATCTCAGCGAACCAATACGTCTAAACCACGCATGGGAATGGGTGGGGGAAGTTTCAAATTTAAAGAGGTCCTTCCCGGGGACTACGCTCTTTCGGTAGATGAAGGCGCCAAAGGAAAGACCAACTCACCCATAACAGTCTCCGATACCGATATTAAAGATATCGAGCTAGTATTGTCTGTCGAGGGTCCCGCAGCTGATCAAGACGAGTCCCCGGTTAATGCTGCCAAAATCGTAACGATACCAGAAGAGGAAGCCGAATCCGGAAGCTCCCCAGACTATGTGACGACTGAAATCAGTTTTGAGCTGAAAAAGTTAGGCGCTGAAATCAAACACTTAAATTCTGAATTGGAGGATCTTAAAGCATTAAGTAAAATGTGGGTAAATCCTCTCGCTATTTATTCCAAAGAAATTATATTACAAAATGGAAGCACTGTTTTTGGAAAAATTGTCTACCAAGATGAAGAAACGCTAAAAGTTGAAACATTGGTGGGCTATTTAATTATTGAGAGAAAAAATGTAGTCCGGGTTATTGATAATGTTGTGTCTGAAGAAACACAGGAATACGTTCCGGAGCAAATCAGAGACAGCTACTCGCCGCCACCAATGCCAAAACTGGCGGAGCCCAAATACACATCCGCAGATCCCCTCAGTCGCCAAGCGGGTAAAAAATACTCTGCAAATTGTGTACTAGTAGGAAACATCAGTGAAAGCAAAGACAATCAAGGTGCAGTCATTTTTACCGGAGAAGTTAAAAATATTGGTGGACGCCGTGCGGATTTTGTGAAGGTTGATTTTGTATTTCGTAAAAACTGGAGCGGGGAAACCAAGACACTTACCACATTTGTCAGGGGAACTTACCATACCTTCGATTCCGGAATTACTACGGACGCGACTCTTTTGCCTGGTTCAAATGGTGCTTTTGAGCTGTTTATCCCCAACGATTTTGGCTCATTTATTGGCTATTCCTATGTCATTGATTGGGAGGAATACGAGTAGTGACGGCATTAAGACTTTCTCGTCGGCTCATTTCTTATATTGGCATTGGAATTTTATTTTCCATCCCCATATACGCTCAACAGTCGTCCCCATCTTCACTGTCTGAAATATTTTTATTGGACCTAGGAATTGTCATAGAACCTGAGATGGGAAATGAAACCTATTCCCGCCGAATAGAAACACCGTCTCAAGAAGTAAATTTTAGAATTAAAAAAGTACACAGCGGTTCAATCTATATGGCAGCGTCCGAGGAATTATTGACTGCGATTGATCGGATTAATGTTCGTATTTCTGACATGGAAACGTCCTTTAAAAATGAATTAATGGCTTTGAGGGATGAAAATAAGGAACTAAAGACCGTATTGGCGAACTATCAACCAATAAGGGAGAAACCGAAAAAACCTTTCGTGTTGACAACTTCTCCAGACCCTCAATTAGAAAATGATATAACGATTGGTTCCTTGCCGGAAGTAAATAGTATTCAAATCGAACCCATTCCACTGGAGAAGACTTTTAATCAGCGAACGTACATGGCAGGTGTTTTTGCATATCAGAGAGAAGATTTTACGTCTGCTTTGAAATATTTTGCGAAGTTACATTTGGAATTAGCCTCCTTGGAAATTACTGATAACGTAATGTACTGGACAGCAGACGCTTATCAACAAGTTCATGATTATCAAAAAGCGCTTGATACTATTAATAAAATATTAGAGAATCACAATTCATACCGTATTGATGATGCGTTGGTAAAAAAGGGATTAATTCATAAAAGAATGGGGCATTTAGATTTAGCAATGCAAGCGTTTGGCCGAGTAGTAAAAGAATATCCCAACAGTGAATATACTCGCTTGGCAAGTATGGAACTTAAACGAGTGGAGATGGCTTTACAGTGAGAAAAATTAATAAGAGTTTAATATCAATATTATTGTTGATTATATCGTTGTCGTTTGGCGCCACGCGCGTGGCATATACCCGACCGGGTTTTATGATGAAAATTCCATCATCGAGTGTTCAAAAAGCGCCTTATTTATTTCGAACCGGCTTTGGAACAGAATTACACAATTTTAATCCGTTTAATTCGGCCCAGGGTATTTACTTTGATATGGAACTTGGAAAAAACTTTACATTCGGTTTTTCGTCTGTACAAACAGCAGATACAACGGCCCTTGCTTTATTGGGAACAACCGGATACACCCCACCCGTAGAATTTGGATTTCACATACAGCAAAGAGTATATACATATAACAATATCTCTCTTTCTATTGGTCTCCAAGACATCGTTTTTCAAAATGCAGAAAGCGGCGGATTAAGCCTTAACCCTAAGGAACTCTCATTTTTTACTGTGGTCAGTAGCGAGAAAAATCTCGGTAAATACCACTTAAGCACATTCATGGGTTTTGGATCGGGAGGCTTTTCACCGGCAGACACACTCGCTGATACAACGACCGTTACCACAGGCACAACATCAAATAATACGACGACCAAAGCCGGCGTTTTTATGGGACTAATTATGAACACTCCATACATGGAAAAATGGGGTGGAATAGACATTGTGGGTGAATTTGATGGAACAGGCATCAATGTGGGACTCCGCATCCCCCTTACCTCGGATTATCGCCTGAACCTTGGGTTCACCCACATAGAAAAACTTCCAGACTTCAAAACGCGTTACTGGGAAGGGCATCCGGGGATTACTTTGGGATTTGATATGGCAGTTCCAAAAACAGGAAAGACTCCTTCTTCAAGAGGATTTGGAGGCCCTTCGCCTACTCCGGACCGTCAATTAAAACTTCCAGGAACGGGTCAATACGAGTCTCTAACTTCATCGGCCGACTCCACATTGGCGTTGGCAGATTTTGCTGTTCATACCGTTCGAGATTCCATGACAATGCTGAAAAATGAAATGCGCAACCTGATGGTTCAATTGGCATCTATACAACAACAGTCTCAATTTTTAGAAGACTCCTTGCTGGTAATGAAATTGAATCATAATGCTGATGAAAAAAGTATGAATGAAGCCATGCGACACTTATCCAGGTCATTACGATATTTTTACTCAGGAGATTATAGAGTTGCTTTGCAAGAGGTGGAATCGGCTCTGGACCTGAATCCCAATCTGGCTTTAGCCTATGCTCGTCGAGGATCTATATACTATAAACTTGGAGATATTCAGCGCGCAACCATTAATTGGAATTTAGCATTACGCATGGATCCTGAATATGATGATGTACGAAATATTTTAAAAGCACTACACGAAAATCGTTTAAAATCGACAAGTGTCATAGAGGAGTAAATTTATGGATATTGCAACCCTAATAGGAATAATACTTGGTTTAGGCTCTATATTCGGGGGAATTTTTATTGCTGCCTCTCAGGCGAGTGCGGGCATGGCTGGATTCATTTCTCCCTCAAGCTTTGCCATTGTTGTCGGTGGTATGATTGCCTCCGTTTCTGTCGCTTTTCCTTTATCCGATGTTCTTCAGCTGGGCGCTGCAATGGGTGCTGTGTTGAAAGGTGGAAAACTAAAACTTGGAACAGTTGTTGATGATGCAGTCGATACATCTGAAGTTGGGCGAAAAGGAGTCGCTGAACTGGAAAAAGCGGTAGATAGCATAAAAAACCCATTTTTTCGAGATGGCGTTCAAATGGTTGTGGACGGATACTCATTGGATGAATTAACTGAAATCCTGGAAACGCGTATTGAATACCGGGAGGTTAGGGAAAAAACTCAAGCGGGGTTATTTAAATCGATGGGTACAATGGCTCCTGCCTGGGGAATGATAGGAACCCTGATTGGGTTGGTCATTATGTTATCTGGTTTTGGAGGTGAAGGCGGAGCAGATGCTCTTGGTCCCGGTATGTCAGCTGCGTTGATCACCACATTCTATGGCGCTGTTTTAGCAAATTTATTTTTTCTGCCTATGAGTGAGAAACTTAACACAAGAATCAGCTTTACCAGCACCATGCAGGCAATGCTTGTAGAGGCAGCACGTTTAATCCATCAGAAAAAACATCCGTTAATCGTTCGGGAAAAATTAAACTCTTTTATTCCACCTAAGGAGTGGAAAAAAGAAGGATAATTAAATGCCAAAAACACCTAAAGAAAAAAAAGCCTATAAAGAAGGAATCACAAAAGGTAAGACCCTTGTAGACGAAGGGTTACCCGGATGGTTTGGCACCTTTGCAGATATGATGACTTTACTTTTTGCTTTTTTTGTTCTGTTGGCTGCTATTTCGACAATTGATCCTGTAAAACTCCAGGAAATGGCAGACGCCATGGGTAAGTCTGTAGGAAGTAAGATAAAAAAGGAAAGCCAAGCCATGAACTTAGCGGACATTAAAAAAGCTGTTCAGGAAATGGTTAAAGAAATGCAGGAAGAATCTGAAACGGGGGAAACACCCGTTGATGTGACGACTGGCCCAAAAGGAGTAACAATTGGTATTTCATCTGATATCAGTTTCGCTTCAGGATCAGCGAAAACGAAACCACAGATTGTTGATATTTTGTCTAAAATCGTTCCGACAATTGAGAAATCATATTTTCGGATAGCCGTTGAGGGACACACCGATAATGCACAGCTACCTGAAAAACTTCAGGTAAAATATCCAACGAATTGGGAACTATCATCTGCCCGAGCATCGGCTGTGGTAAGAGAATTAATTATTTTAGGAGTAAACCCGACCAGATTAGAAGCTGTTGGGTATGGGGAGTACGTCCCCCGGGATCGCGCGTCGCATGAGTTGATTACTTCTGAAATAATAACAAAGTACAATAAAACTCAAAATCAAAAAGCCAGAAACAGGCGAGTGGAAATTACATTCTTGGCCCCAAGCTACAGTCGGGCCGATGGAGAAGAAAGCAAAAGCGATTCATAGTTAAATGAATTACAAAAGATTTTCGATAAGCAAAGGAGCTATCATGAAAAAAGCGAACACCTACTGCAAATCATTTATACTGGCAATGTTCTGTATCAGCGCGAGCTGGGGACAAGGCAATAGCTATTTGGCTCAGAAATTGATGGTTGAAAATGATTTGCGCCAGCGTATAACAGATGCTCTATCTAAAATTATTGATGACCGAAAATATGTCATCGACGTTAAAGCTGATATTGAAATCAGTGACGGCACGGAAGAACAAATCACGATTATGGGGGATAGCAAACAGCCCTCGTCACGTCAAGTATTAGAAGATGTTTCATCGGATTTAAGTCAATCATTAGAAAGGCCAGCGTCAAGTAGATCTTCGGGTATATCAAGCGGTTTACCCATTCCCGGATTCGAGTTTGAATCAGACGGAGAAGACGCTTACACTGAAGAAAACGAAACAGAACCTAGTCTCTCGCCTCAAACCACAACTCCTTTAAATGCCAGTCAAAAGAACAATGTATTATCTAGGACGGTGACCAATCGGCGACCATCTAAAGCAAAAATTACAAAATTAGATATCAGTATTATTTTGCAAGAGGGTGCGGCTCCAGAACTGATTGAAAATATTCGCCAGGTTGTAATGGTATCTTCAGGGTTCAACCGCGCCCGGGGTGATGCTTTAAGTATCATGACAGCCACATTTAAAGAAAGACGAGATGAAAAAACTGCAGAACAGATACTATTAAAAAACATTGCCGAAAAACTAGAGACACTGGAACAACAGAAATCAAGAGATGGTTCTGTTAACTGGAAAGAAGAACTAGACAATTATAAAGCCCAAGAACAGGAAAGGCGTGAGCAAGACAAATTGTATTTCCAGCAGCAACTGACCAGCCTTGAGGCAGAAGCAAGAAATCGTGCTTATCAAACAGAAAAAAGAGAAATGTTAAGACGTGATTCTCTAAAACTTATAGCGTTAAACACAGAAATTGAAGACTTAAAATCAATGATGACCACTCCTGAAGTTTCCGTTGATGAAGCAGGCCAAGCTCAAAACGCCATAGGTGAAAAAGTTAGTGAAAAAGAATCACTGGATGTAAAAATTGCAGAAAAATTAGCAATGCTTGATGCTGTTCAATCAGACCTTGATCACAGTGCAGGTGGTGGATCGTCTACAATGATGATCGTTTTCGTTTCCCTTTTAGGTGCCTTGGTTATTGTATTAATCGTGGCATTGATCATCATCATGATGGGAAATAAACAAAAACAGCAGCTTCCACCACCTTGGATGTATCCTCCCCGACGGCGGAAAAAAAAAAGTAAAGAGGAGCCAGTGAAACCCATAACCCGGCCAGCGCCGTCTTCACCGGCGCCTCCCCCCGGCGAAGATACAGCCGTGCTGCAAAGTGAAGTTTCTGATATGAAACAAGCTGTTGTGTCCATGAGCGTTGGTCAACCCGGGACAGCCACAAGAATTGTAAAAGAATGGATGGAAGACGATACACCGCCGCCTGAACCGGAACCCGAAGCGGCTGCGGATGCCGAAGAAGAGGATAGCGGTAAAAAGAAAAAGAAAAAAAAGAAAAAGTAAGGTAACACTATGATTACAGATTACAATAAACTTTCTGGTTTGCAAAAAGCAGCCGTTCTTTTCTCCGTTTTAGGCGAAGGGCTTGCTCTCTCTCTGGTTAAGGATCTTTCAAAAACTGAAATTCGTAAAGTACGGGCAGCAATGCGCGATTTGGATAGCGTCTCGTTTTTAATAAAGAAAAGAGTCATGGAAGAATTTTACTTTAGTTTTGTTAGTGAAAAATTTCATGATGAAAATTCTGATGAACCCAAAAAACCGTTCTCATTTTTAGAAGAGATTACAGATGAACAATTATTTGCTCTCATTAGTCCAGAATCCGAATCGGTAGCTGCCATTGTTTTAGCACAGATTCCGGGAGAAAGACGAATGAAAATAATTGAGAGGTTCGATGCAATAACAAAAGGTGAAATCATTATGGAAATGGGGAACCTAAAAGAAATCCCGCTTGAAGCTGTTGTAAGCGTTGCTTCAGACCTGATGAAAAAATCTAAATTATTACCTAAAACAGTTGCTTTCTCCAGAGGCGGCGGAAAAGATATTGCTGATATCCTTGGAGGCTTAACACAAGAAGAAGAAAAATTATTCCTCGAGAATATTTCCCGGGAAAACCCGGAATTGGCAGAAGATATTAAAAAATATCATTTAACCTGGGAAATCATATTCGAAGTATTGCCTGACGGCACAATACGCGACTTAATGAATTCTGTGGAACTGGACTCCATCGCCATGGCGCTGAAAGGAATGCCCGAAGATATTGTGGAAAGGGTTATTGGAAACTTGCCTCAAAAGAAACAGGCTATGTATGAACCGGTTGAAGGAGCCGTTTCCAAGAGGGAAGTGGACAGCGCAAGAAAAGGAATTGTTGCTGCTGCAAAAAAAATGGAACAAGACGGCGCTTTCAATCTGGCCGACTTAGTTGGTGGCGGAGCCATGGTAGAATAGCCAAAATATAAAATCTGGAATTACTCTATTCCCAACCTTCTTAGGCAGGATGTGACGTCCTGCTTAAGTCTGCCTATTACAAACGAATTAACTGATTCATCGGAGTAAATATAAAATATCAATATCGGAATTTTGACATTAATTCTACCTTCTGTTATAACCGAAAATTGCCTAAATTATTCTTCATACAAT
>CAZBEY010000069.1:0-9515 GCA_964491015.1 uncultured bacterium
AAAAGATATCGCAAATTAGTCTCACCTTTCCATTTTCATCGGCGGATTGACTATTCTCTCTGGATTTTTATTCTCCAGAATTATTATTTGAAGTTTTGATGATTTTGATATGTGGATCCGTATTTGATATACAGTGGATTCCAGTCTGTTCAATCAAAATTATTCAACCAAATCGCAAATATTTATTTCCATCATCTTGATACTGGCAAGAATCCGGGATGTGTTTTTCTGAATAGCAGGAATGGATTTGGAATTCTCCATTAAAGACAGGGTAGTCTTTTTTAAAGATTTAATTTCTTGATCAAGTTTTTTTACTTCTGTTTTTTGGTTCATTTCCTCAAATCCTTAAACCGTTTTGCTTTTACCGGATACCTCGGTAATTCGCCATAATTGTGAAAGGTAATATCGTAATTCAAATTAGTTTTGAGTCTGAGCTGATCAGATAGTTCCAAACGAATCTCATCTACATAATCCTGTGATTCCTCTAAAACTTCAACTTGAAGTTTGAGGAGATCCCGGTGGTCGATTTCTTCGATTTGCAGTTCATAATTATTCCCCAATCTTTCAATCCCTCTAACAACATCTTCCACAGAAGTGGGAGAAAACAAGACACCCTTTACTTTGGTAATATCATCCGTTCGACCCAAGACACCTCCTTTGATCATTCTCGAAGTTCTTCCGCAGGGGCATGGTTCCGGATCCCATTCAATGATATCCTTTGAATCAAAACAGATGCAGGGTTGTCCTTGGCGATCCAGAGCGGTAATCACCATTTTTCCTTGCTTTCCTGGTTCTTCAATGAATTCTCCCGTTTCCACATCCACAATTTCCACCAGAAAAAATCCTTCATTCACATGCATACTGCCCGGTTGCTCCAAGCATTCAAAAGACCATGCACCAATCTCCGTGGCACCGGCATGATCATACACCTTTGCTCCCCAGGCATCTTCAAGCCTTTTTTTGGTACTGGGAATACTGGCCCCAGGCTCCCCTGCACAGGTAATTTTATTAATCGATAATTCAGATGGATCTATTCCCAGATCATTGCGAGCCACATCCGCCATTCCAAGCATATATGTGGGAGTTCCCATCATGGCAGTGGCTTTTAATTCCTGAATCTTTAATATCCTTGCCCGGGTGTCCAGCACACCGCCCGGGACCACTTCACACCCAATTTTTTCTGCCCCATAATGTCCGGCCCAAAACGCCACAAATACATTATAACCAAAAGGAATAAAAACGCGATCTTTCTCCCGGTATCCCTGTGCCCATAAAAGTTGAGCCCAACATTCAGACCACCATTCCCAGTCCTGCCACGTATCCGGTTGATAAACAGGCTGTCCTGTGGTTCCACTGGTTTGCCTGTAGGCCGTGACTTCTGATATGGGGACACATAAGGCATCTCCATAGGGAAAAGGCTCTTTTCCCTGAATTCCCCTCATCATTGATTTTTCTACGGTGGGGACAAGATGAATGTCAGAAATTGAATGTATATCGCCCGATCTAATACCTGCTTGGTCATAAAGCGCCCGGTGAAACCTGGAATGATTATAAGCCCAAGAAAAAATTCTTTTAAATTTCTTTAATTGGAGCTCTCGGATTTTTTTGGGCGGGAGTGTCTCAAGAATTGGATTCCAATAAAACTGATCAGGGCTCATAGAGTCTCCGTTACTCTCCCCACCGTTGGAAAAGGTGATGGTCAATTTGAAAATAATCAAGTATTTTTCCAACCGTTTGATTGATAATATCATCAATGGTTTTAGGAGAATGATAAAACGAAGGCACCGGTGGCATTATCTGTGCGCCGTGATCCGATGCCCTGGCCATTAAATCCAGGTGTCCTTTGTGAAGGGGTGTTTCTCTAACCATTAATAACAGTTTTCTCTTTTCTTTCAATGTCACGTCGGCTGCCCGAATAATCAGGTTTTCCGAATAGGAATTTGCAATGCCCGATAATGTTTTTATTGTACAGGGAACAACCACCATTCCATCGGTTAAAAATGAACCGCTGGATACTCTGGCACCCATATTTTTTGGATGATAAACATAGGTGGCCATTTGCTTCACGTCATCCAATTGATAATCTGTTTCAATTTGAAGATTCTTTTCTCCGGATTCAGATATAATCAAGTGTGTTTCCACTTCTTTTTCCTTTAAAACTGACAAAAGTCTTACGCCATAAATGACTCCGCTGGCCCCTGAAATTCCAATAATAATTTTTTTAGTCATGGCGATGTTATTTCTCCAATGGGTTGTGTTTACTTTTCACAAGGTGTCCTATAATCAGATCGGAAAGGATGCCACCGTTTTCTATGACGTTTCGAATTCCATTTTTATTAATCTTATCCCAATGGGTCCCAGCTGTTACCACCACATTTCTTTTAGCAAAAAGGGCAACCTTTTCTGCAATGGGTTTCACCAGATGATCTTCCATATGACCCGGAAAAGAAAAGGTAGAAACAGTTGCATTTTTCTTTTCCGGATTTACGATACTTTGTTGAGAATAGGCCATTGCCACCGCACCGATATGGGGAGTATCGCCTCCCCAAACAGCAATGAGCATATCTTTACCAATCAATCGGACGCAGGCTGTAAGATCATAGGATCCTTCATGGGTAGCAACAGTGAATACGGTATCACAGGTGTTCATAAATTAACTTTGTTTCCATTGGCTATATAGCTGATGAAATACAGTTACCGCTTCTTTTCCAAATTCAGGGTTATTCAAATGAAGATCGATATCTTTGACTTGAATATGGGGTTTCAGATTAGATTTCAAAGATTCCATAAACGCCCGATCTGCATCGGGGTCATAGAGGACATGTCCTTCTTCATCCAGAGAACTCCAACCTTTTAATGGATTGAGTACGGCACAGGGAGCTGTGGAGGCATTCAGGCGGTCGGCCATGATGGCCGCCATCTCTTCTAATTCATTAATACTGGTTCGAACTTCAATCCTTAACTCATCAATGACTGCCTGGGGTCTATCCTTATATTTTTCAATTAATTCTTTTCGGCCGCCGATACTTAACATATCCAGCCCTGACGGTGCCACCACCTGAGGGATACCCGTTTCTGCAGCAGCCAGTATTCTGTCATCCCCTGCAGCGCAATTTCCATCCAAAAGCTGTTCTCCAATCCCTCTAGTTACGAAATCTATTACCCCTTGGAACCATCCTTCCCGGATGAGTTCATCCATGGCCCTGTCTCCCCTTCCCTGGGCGTGACATGGGACAGGGATATACCCTTTGTCCCGCAGAAAGTGAATAGAGGGTTCCACAGCACGCTCGGCAAAACCAAAGGATGTCATGGCAACGACGGGTTGCTCAAATTCTACTTCCCAACCCGGAGAAATGTCTACCATGCCACAAATAGCACCGACTGCATTGATTAGCTGCGTTTTAAGAATTGGGTTAATTTCAACCACATCCACCACCGTATTCAACATGGTGATATCCTTGGTTCCCACATATTTTCCCACATACTTTGGATGTCCGGCCATGCTCGACGCCATCAATTTTGGCATTCCAAAAGGCATGGATTTCATTATACTTGTCGATACGAGCGATGAGGTTCCTCCGCCAACACCCAAAATGCCATGGATTTTCCCTTCTTTAAGTAACCTATTGGCAATAATGGTGGCCCCGGCAATTTGGTTATTTGTTGCTTTCTGCCGTTCAGTTCTATATAATCGGCGAACTTCCTTTATATCATTGATTCCCCCTTCTATGGCTACTGCTTCGCTGGTAATATCCCCTTTGAAAAATGGTTCCTGCTCCATGCTGAAATCTAAGAGAATCACCCGGTGGCCCCGAGACTGAATAAGTTCTTTTACAAATTTAAATTCGTAGCCTCTCGTATCCAGATTGGCAATAATCAGGATGGTTTTTTGATCGGCCATGAATCAAAATCCCAATTCTGACCAACGGGCCTTGACCCGGGCAACAACGTCAGGATCTAGTTCAATCGGAATGGGTTTATCTTTCCATTCATAAGGAATGGTGGCATCCAACAGCAATCTTCCGGTGATTTCGCGGGAATGGATAGGCAGGGATGGGTCCAAAGGAGTAGAACGTCCCCTTTTAATGACCTGGCTCCGGTTCGGCTGAAACCGGAAACTCAATGCATACATTACCCGGGGGATATCCCATGGGTCTACATCGTCATCCACCACCACAACTGTTTTCAGTCCATAAGCTCCCATTTCAGTTGAGATTGCAGCAGTCAGCACCTGGTCCACGTGGCCTGGATACATTTGCTTAATTGAGATAATGGCCAGAAACCTTCCGGATCCTTCCGGAGGGCAATAACAGGCTTTGAGTCCGGGAATCTTCATGGCGTTTAATTGTTGCCAGAGTGTCGCACCGTAGGATAACGCCATAGTCATATGAGTATCTGTCACTGCTCTCCCAACGGTCGTTCCGTGATGAATAGGATTATTGCGATGGGTAATACAAGTGACCTGGATAAAATTACGTGGATCCGTCCCTACACCAGAATAGTAACCAGTATATTCACCAAAAGGCCCTTCTTCGTAAAATGCTTCAGGGTCGACGAATCCTTCCACCACCATTTCAGCCATAGCTGGAACGGGTAAATCCACCGTTTCACCTTTAATAACATCCACGGGTTCTCCTCGAAGTGCACCCGCTACATCATATTCTGACACAAATGCAGATACCCGTGAAGCTCCCATGATGAATAACAAGGGATCACAACCTGATATAGAGGCTACCGGCATTTTTTCTCCCAGGGCCTGATATTTTTTCAGCATTATGTCTGCATGTTTTCCTTTGATGAATTGGGTTCCCACTTTATCCTTCTCAAAAAGCTGTCCCCGGTATGTTCCCAGATTAACCCAACCAGAATCGGGATCTTTGGTAATCACAAAGTGAGCCGTACCATAATAAGGCCCACCATCCAGAGGATAATAGTGTGGAATGGGAAATTGATATAGATCAATATCATCTCCCAGTAAAATATTTTCTTTACAAGGTGCCGTATCGACAAAATGAGGTGGAATGAGTGTTTCACCCCGTTTCGCCCAAGAGTCATATAAATCGAAGAGAGTCGAGTCCCTCGGCATTCCCATTATAAATGCCAATCGTTCTTCTGTAGTACAAACACTGGTAATCACTGGCGAACTGTATCCTTTAATATTCTCGAATAATAAGGCGGGGCCTCTTTCTTCTTCATTCAGCTTTGCAATATGGGACAATTCCAAATAGGGATCGACTTCAGCCGTAATCCGTTTGACTAAACCTATTTTTTCCCCTTCTGCAATAAAACCTCTCATGTCTTTCATGGATATAAATCCTCCGTTTGTTTTTTAGGAGTTAATGATTATTATTAATTGTTATTTGATTTTAATTCGTTTTAATCCCCGCTCAACCATAATCTGATAGCTGCTTTTCCCCCCAAGAATCGGCTTTTTCTTTTTTTGACTCCATACTGTTTCCGGTCTGCTCTGGACAATGAATACATTCTCAGGGAATGGTAAATCTTTATCAATCGACCATTCTATATCTTGGGGACAACCGTAATGTTTTTCAATAACGCCCGCTACCCGAACCAGTTCTTTCACTTCCTCATCGCTCAAACATCTCTCTAACTGCATTTCATCTTCCACATCTGTTTGAATGACTTCATCTGATCCTGGGTCATAAACGCATTCTATATGTTTTTGGGAAATTTTTCTTTCATTGATTTCCTTTGTGACTTTATCAACCACAAATTTGTCCGGATTTACATACCCACCAACGACCGTTTCACCGAATCCCCAGCTGCCTTCAATGACGACTTTAGATGGATCTCCGTCCGTGGGGTTAAGTGTAAACATTACACCCGATGTTTTTGAACTGACCATCTTTTGAATACCAACACTGATAAGTACGTTTTGATGGGGAAAATTATTTTTAATTCGATAGCTGATGGCCCTGGATGTAAACAGACTGGCCCAGCAACGTTTCACATTCGCCATGACCTGGGCAACCCCAATGGTCCAGAGATACGTATCCTGCTGACCTGCAAAACTTGCATTGGGTAAATCTTCGGCTGTCGCACTTGAACGGACAGCGACAGGAATATTTCGGTCATGGTATTCTCGACTTAACTGTTCATAACCTTCCTCGATAGCTTTCCTCGTATCATTGGACATGGGTGTTCTCACAATTAAAGCACGAATTTTATGACTCATAATATCCAATGTCCTTATTTCTTCCACATCCACATCTGCCAGGATTGAATAAATTCTTTCAATAATTCCACTTTTTGTGATGAAATGAAGGTAACTATCAGTAGTGACTGCAAAACCATGGGGAACTCGGATACCTGCTTTGATCATTTCTCCGAGACTAGCATTTTTTCCGCCGACAATATGTAAATGACTTTTATCAACCAATTTGAAATCTTTAATATGTTCCATGTTTAACTCATTTTTTCATTTATGATGACGATTTCCTCAACAGTGTTGAGGAAATATTATATTTTATATTTATGATGAATAGTCCAGTGCCACAAAGAAGTACAACAGAGGATCGGTATGAAAACCAATCCTCTGTTGTACGATTACAATGCACCTATGCTCGTTTCAGAATCGTTACTTCTCCTGTATCTCCATCCACTCTAATTAAATCACCGGTATTAATGGCTGTGGTAGCTATCCCTGTACCCGTGACAGATGGAATTCCATATTCTCTACAAACGATGGCAGCATGACTCGTTAATCCACCAATATCTGTCACTGTTCCTTTTATCTTCGTAAAAATAGGAGCCCACGATGGATTGGTAGAAGCACAGACAAGTATTTCACCTGGCTGAATTTTAACAATGTCTTTCAGTAATTTCAGAACCCTTGCCGGTCCTTCAACCATTCCAGCTGACGATGCAAATCCCTTAATCTCAGAAACATCTTTTCCGGAGGTATCATCTACTCCTTTCAACCATTCCTGGACTCGGTCAGTCGTAATACCCCAAAGCATAATGGTAAAGGGTTCAGCGACTTCTTCGGGTGGAACACCCAGTGCCGGATCTGGATTCCATTCTCTTGCTGCATCCAGAATTTTCTTACGTTTTGCTACTTTTGCTTTGTAGTAATCGCTTCTCATTGGGATATTCACTCCCAGTGCCCAACCTGTTGATAATTCAGTCAGGAGTTCAGGGATTTCATAGCGGTTGAACATAAATATATCATCCACTTCATTTAGCATCCCCGAATTAACGAGAAGTTGTCCAAATTCTCTGACCTTGCTGTACCAGATGGTATGAAACCAGTGTTCGACCCAGAATAAATGATCTTCGGCATATCGGTAAATAGACCGAATGGTTTCATAGGTGTCGTCGAATGTTTTTCTATCTTCATCGGTGGCAATTAATCCCCGGTACTCGGCCACAATTTTATCCCGTTCCTGTTCTATTTTATCCAATGATCTTTCGATGGTTTCCCCATTATCCAGTTGTTCGAGATAGCTTTTTATATATCCGTATGGAATTTCCAGATTGGTAATCCAGCTTCCTTCATGATGATACCATCCACTTCCACAAGAGACAAAAAACCATGGACTCTTGATATTATCAAAGTGATCCAGCCAGTTTCTTCCATCAGTCAATTTCTTTAGTTGATCTACTTTCTCATTCACGGAAGCATCACTTTTTAAAATATCGGAAACACCTCTTTGAGAGTGAGCCAATCTGGCGAGTTGACAGAGTTCTTCTTCCGGCCGAAACATCGCTACATAAGCACCTGCTACCATTTTACCAATGGAACTTTCACTGATTCCGGGAAAAAGGTTTCTGGCAACATCTGCAAACATCAAGTATGCCAAATAAGATAAATTCAGCATTTCAAAATGGTACTGCCATCCTTTGAACATCATATTGACGAGATGGTCAAACTTCTCCATGATATCATAAGAAACATAGCATCCTTTTAAATCGGGAAACACATCTTCTTCCGGAATAAATTCTGGTAGTTCATGAGGAATCTCCAATTCGTCCATCTCTTTTCCCAGTGCCTTAAACTTAACAAGCCACTTATCCCAAAGTTGATCGTAATTTTTAAAAACAGGAAATACGCGCTTTTCAAAACGCTGTGCTTTTTCTCCAATCACTTCGTCGGGAGGCGGTGCAACGGCGCAGATATATAGATAACACCCAACCATTCTCTGAGCAATACCTTGGGCAGGCGGAATGCAAAAGACGCGGGTGGAATATTGAGATAATGAGATCTGCCAGGCTTCCTGAAAAATATGGTCCAATGGCGGAATGGCTTCCGGGGCATGAATCTTATCCTGAAACCAGAATTGATTTTTTTCCCATTCCTCTCTTTCACTGGAAAATAATTGATGAGAAGGATACATTTCTTCCCATCCCTCAAGGTTGGCCGGAACTTCAAATTCGTGAGGATCCGGAAATCTTCCCTTTGTTTCTTTTGACATAACTTGGTTCTCCTAGTTGGTTTTGGTTAAATGGTATTTCCGCGATTTAAACGGATTTTTGATGATATTTTGATCAATATATCTGGTTTAATTCCTTTAAAAAAAGCAATTTGGATGTCTATATAAATCTTCAAGGGTTATTCTCGCTGTGGGGACTTGGATAATGACCACCGATTTCTTTGGTAATCATTCTGCCAGTATCCAGAACTGCTGTGGAAATTTCATCACTTCGATCAATCATTCTGCTTTTTAATCCAGATACGCTAATAGCGGCTACCGGATGCTGATTCACATCAAAGACCGGTGTCCCCACACAATAGACATCTGCTGCAAATTCCTCAATATCAAAGCTCACCAATGACTTGGAAATCCGTGCCAAATCCTCTCTTAATTCAGATTCAGTAGTGATGGTATTAGATGCACGCGCTTTTAATTCGGTGATATCAAAATATAAATCGATAAATTCAGAATCCATGAAAGCAAGAATTGCTTTTCCCATCGATGTACAGTACATGGGATTTCGGGCACCTGCCGGAGTATCAATTCGAATATTTTGTACCGATTCTTCATTCATTAAACAGAGAGCATCGACTCGGTCGCGAATGGATAAACATGTGGATTCCTGGACCTTGTTTGAAAGATCCCGAAGATAGGGTTGTGCTTTCTCCACAATCGATTGATTAACATCCACCCGAATACCAAGTTCAAACAGCCGAATTCCTAATTTATAAAACCCTTCGTTCGTGCGTTCAATAATTCCCAAAGATTGGAGAGAATTTAAAAACCGGAATACTGTGGATCGATTCATCCCGGTTGGTTTGGCAATATCGTTAATAGTGAGTTCGGGCTCTTCTCTGGTAAATTGTTCGAGAATTTGAAAAGTTTTGATTACCGAACCATTTTGGAGCGACAAGTTCAGAGATGACCTTTTGGTGTTTAATAATTGAACCATAAGTTTAATATACGAACTTATCACAACTCTTACTAATTGTCAAAGAGATTATTTCGGAGTTAGTTGAGCCGATTAATCCTGATATGGTAGAGTATACCTGGGCTGAACCGTACAACGATCGGGATAAT
>CAZBEY010000070.1:0-9401 GCA_964491015.1 uncultured bacterium
AAGGATTTGATCGAAATAATAAAATGAGACCTCCCCAATTAAACTACCTTTAGAAGGTAGGAGTAAAAGCATTATGAATTGCCAAATTATTGCATCCCACCTTCTAAAGGTAATTATTGCTTTGGGAAGTTTACACCGACACATCGGTACAACTGTTCATAAACGATCATTTATTTCTTGAACCCTAATACGTATAATCTGTAAATTATGTACATAATATACAGGAAGTACAAATAATGACTAAAATATCTACTTTAAAAGCCAGGAAGAATTTGGCAGATGTGATTAATTCTGCCCAATATGGCAAAGAAAGAATTATTTTGACAAGGCATGGAAAAGAAGTCGCGGGGATTATATCTATTGAGGATTTGAACCTACTTGAAAAATTAGAAGATCGCCTTGATTTGCAGGAAGCGATTGAAATATTAGAAGACGACCATTCTGAATTTGTTGATTGGGATGATGTAAAAGATAAAATTTAATTTTTCTTTTGTCCTATAAAATCCAAATTGAAAAACGAGTTCTGAAGCAAATTACATCTCTTCCAAAACCGTTTAAAAATCAAATCAAAACTTTTATTACTGCTCTTTCTGAAAACCCTAGACCTACAGGAATTATTAAACTACAAAGAAGTAAATCAATTTATCGTCAACGAAAAGGCAAATTCAGAATCATATTTTTTATTGATGATAAAAATAAATATGTAACAATTTTAAAGGTAGGGCATCAAAAAAATATATATAAGTAATATCATTTACATTTCCACAAGGATTCGTGGAACAGGGGGTTAGATTACAAGCGTGGAAACAATTCTGTTTTGATCCAGGAAAAAGCGACTGGGACCACATTCAAGGAATTGATTGAAATAATAAAATGAGACTTCTCTAACTCAACTACCTTTAGAAGGTGGGAGCAAACACATTATGATTTGCAGAATTATTTCATCCCACCGTCTAAAGATGTTTACTGTCAGCATTGAATCATCTAATATTTCACCGGATCAATAAGATCTTTTTTATTATAATTATGAGAGTTCCACATTACATAAATTGTATAACATTGGATTCAAATTTTATTAAGTAATTATTTTGGAACCTATTTTAGTTAGTCAGTAAAATAGACACATGGTAAAGAAATACATATCTTCGTTTTTGACCATTTTCATGGTGCTGATAATTGCGGCACCCTTATTGTCCATGATAAACATATCAAAACCCTGTTGCCAGCATGTTGAAATGAATTGCTGTTTACAGCAGGCAGCTGATGATTGCCCTATGGAAATGAATTCCGGTAATAACGCTGTGGTCCTTTTACTAATTTCCGGTCCAAAAGCAATTTCCAACCAAACCGATGATCTAATCGGCATTAACCAATCACATATTGACTATGTCAACTTTGGCGATATTAGTGAATTCGTTACGGATATAAAAGCCACTTCCTCTTCGCCCCCTATCTCCTTTTTGACCCCTCTCTTAATTTAGGTTTCTCCCCATCTTGCCAAGTGCCTGGCATGATAAGGCACATCCAGGGTAGGATAGCATATTTGCGCCTACAATCAACAAATACTTAGTGGAGAAAACCGTTGAAAAACAAATTAGAAAATAATTATCTATTATTAGGGTTCGTGACTCTGTCTTTGGGCTTCAGTCAAGCTCAAGAAGACCTGTCCCCGATCCGAGCTTTGTTGCAAGTCAACCCGGAAGTGAAAGCAGCCCGTTTGAGAGTAAAAGCACAGGAGGAAGCTGTTAAAACTGCCGGTGTTTTACCAGACCCAAAATTCGAATTCACAACTGCATTTGCACCCGTAGAAACCAGAAATGGTCCCATTGAAGATCAATTGATGTTGGGCCAGAAATTTCCACTCTGGGGGAAATTAAGTCGCCAAGAAAAAATAGCCATTAAGAAGCAGCAACTGGCTGAATTGAATCTGTTGAAAACTGAACTCAAGGTAGTTAATGAGTTTGAGACCGATCTGGCTAAATGGCACCGAATTCGAAATTCATTAACCATTTTAGATAAATATCTCAATGAATTGAATTCATTTCGAAAGATTGCATTGAGTCAATATTCAACCGGGAAGGGATTAACCCAGCACCCGATTCTTAAACTACAGATTGAGCAGACATTAATTCAGACTAAGACTAATAATTTACAGGGGGATTGGGAAGCGGTTAATCAGTCACTAAACAGATTATTTGATGGACAAATGGATTCCATATTTATTAAAAATTCCCGAATTCGAAATTTACCTGAAGAACCGCCTGACGGTTGGATGTTAGTCGCGGTTAAAACAAATCCTGGTCTCTTGGTAAGCATTGTCAGTGAAGATATTGCAACCTTAAAACGGGAATTGAACGAAAAAATGAATTATCCGGATTTAACAACCGGAGTTACTTATACGGTGGTTGGGCCAACTGAGTTAAATGGAGCCGTATCTTCGGGTAAAGATGCACTGGGTGTAAAGTTGGGGATTAATATACCACTCTGGTTTAAACGGAATCGGGCACGAGTAGAATCTGCAAGACAAATGGAATCTTCCACTAAGGAGAAAACACAGGATATAAAAAATCGTCTTGACGCCAGAATAGAATCAATAAGTAAAGACTTAGATGAAATAAATGAAACCATTACCCTTTATGAAGATCGACTTATTCCTGAAGTTGAACAAATGTTATCATCGGCTTACGCCGCTTATGAAACAGGAAGAATCAGTTTTTTGGACCTCCTGGACAGTGAACGTATGTCTGTTAATTTACAGTTGGAATATGAACGGGTTAAATCAAAACAATTAATAGTAGAAGCCAATTTAAATCAAACCATTGGTATATTAGAATCACAGGAGCTATAAGATGAAAATTTCAAAATGGATATTAACCGGGACGGGAATATTGCTGTTAATGTCCCTCACATTTATCGGGTGCGGATCATCAGATTCAAAGCCATCGGCACAGAAGCCTGTCGAGTCAGAAAGTAGTGAATTATACACATGCGGGATGCACCCGAATGTGATTCAGGAAGGACCAGGGAATTGTCCCATTTGCGGAATGAAACTCAATCCGCTGAATGGCGGAGGAACTGCAACTGCCGAAGAAAGTTCAGCTGCTACCGAGGCGAATGGGGAACGAAAAATCCTTTATTGGCAGGCGCCCATGGATCCTTCTTACATTAGCCCGAAACAAGGCAAGTCTCCCATGGGAATGGATTTAATTCCGGTATACGAAGGGGAAGAAGCGTTTGGTTCTACCGTAAAAATCAATCCGGTCATTGAGCAGAATATGGGTATCAGAACCGGTAAAGCGCTTAGAAAAGATTTATCCAGAGAAATCCGGGCAGTTGCCCGCATAGAAATGGATGAGAGCCGAGTGGGGCATATTCATACTAAAATATCAGGTTGGATCGAAAAAATGTATGTTTCAACCACCGGTGAGTATGTCAAAAAAGGTCAGAAACTGTTGGAAATATACAGCCCTCAATTGGTTTCAGCTCAAGATGAATATCTTGACGCATTTAATAATGCAAAATCTTTGCCTGAAGGTTCTGATCAAAATTTGAGGCAAAATTTTGAGAATATTCTCCATTCCGCCAAAACCAGGTTGCAGTATTACGATATATCCGATGATCAGATTATAGAATTAGAGGAATCGGGCATTGTACGAAAAACATTAGTTTTCAAATCACCTTTTGAAGGTTATGTGATGAAAAAGCATGCCCTGGAAGGAATGGAAGTCAAGCCTGGAATGCAGCTGTATACCATTGCTGATTTATCGACTGTTTGGATTCAGGCAGATATATATGAATCTGAGATGCCGTGGGTAGAGGTTGGAAATGATGCAGAAATTACACTCTCTTATTATCCCGGAGAATCAATCCGAGGCAAAATTGACTATATCTATCCCTATATGGAAACCAAGACACGTACCATTAAAGTGCGTCTTGTGTTTGATAACCCAGACTTGAAGTTAAAACCGGGGATGTATTCGAATGTCGTCATCCAAACATCACCGGTGAAGAACGCGGTATCAGTCCCCCAGGAAGCCGTCCTTTTTTCCGGTGAAAGAACACTTGTTTTTGTCGCTTTGGACGGGGGTCGTTTTGTCCCCAGGGATGTAAAAATCGGTGTCGAAAGTGGTGACGGATATTATGAAATCCAATCGGGTCTGAAAGAAGGTGAATCCATTGTATTATCCGGTCAATTCCTTCTTGATTCTGAAAGTCGCCTCCAGGAAAGTATTGCGAAAATGCTTGCGAATCGGCAGGCCGGAAAAAACAGTAGTGGTGAGACCGCCGGCGAGAGTACGCATTCTGACGGAGATGAACCTAATCATGATGCACACGAAATGCCGGAAATGAAAAAGGAGATGAACATGAAGACTCATTCAGAGGATAAAGAACATGACCATAACTCACATGAAGTGGAAGGAATGGATATGAATATGAACGAACATTCTGATAGCCATTCATCAAACCATCAGCATTCAATTTCATTTGGGACCATCAATGACGGTCAATTAACCTATTACACTTGCCCAATGGAATCCCATTCATTTGTGAAAGTGGCTGAACCGGGCGATTGCCCCGAATGCGGTATGCATTTGGTTAAAAAGACGATTTCGGTTGATGAAAATTCAAAATTCTATACCTGCCCCATGCCGGAACACAATTTTGTTGTGACTGAAGAACCGGGAGAATGCCCTGAATGTGGGATGAATCTAGTATTAATGCCCAGTCTGACTGATAATAATTAAGGTTTATATCGAGGAATCTCATGATTGAAAAAATTATAGAATGGTCCATCAATAATCGCTTTTTAGTGATATTAGCTACCGTTTTTATTATCCTAGGCGGGACTATTGCTCTGCTCACGACTCCACTCGACGCGATACCTGATTTAAGTGATGTCCAAGTCATTATTCAAACCAATTATCCTGGGCAAGCTCCCCAGGTTGTGGAAGATCAAATTACGTATCCACTAACTACAGCCATGTTATCCGTTCCGTATGCAAAAGTGGTGCGGGGGTATTCCTTTTTTGGTATTTCCTTCGTTTATATCATTTTTGAGGATGGAACGGATATTTACTGGGCTCGGAGCCGTGTGCTGGAATATCTGAATTTTGTTTCCGGGCGTTTACCTGGCGGCGTGACACCGCAGTTAGGTCCCGATGCTACCGGAGTCGGTTGGGTTTACGAATATTCAGTTGAATCTGATAATCATGATTTACAGGAATTGAGGTCTATCCAGGACTTTTATCTGCGGTATGAATTAATGTCTGTACCGGGTGTATCTGAAGTCGCCAGTATTGGGGGATACGTCAAGCAGTACCAGGTTGAAGTAGACCCTAATAAGCTTCTGGCTTACAACCTGCCACTGAACAAGATTAAAATGGCCATTAAACGGAGTAATAACGATGTTGGCGGTCGTTTGATTGAAATGGCTGAAACGGAATTTATGGTCCGGGGATTGGGTTATATTCAATCCATTGGTGATTTGGAGGTCATTCCCTTAGGAGTGGACCAAAACGGAACACCTATATTATTAAAAAATGTTGCCAATATTCACCTAGGCCCTGAGTTGAGAAGAGGATTAGCGGAACGGGACGGAATAGGAGAAACTGTTGGCGGTGTGATCGTCATGCGCTACGGTGAAAACGCCCTAGAAGTTATTCATAAAGTGCAGGAAAAACTGGAAGACCTGAAAACTGGACTTCCGGAAGGTGTGACGATCAGGCCGGCGTATGATCGATCATTATTAATCGAAAGGGCCATTGAAAATTTAAAACATAAACTTTTGGAAGAATCTATTGTTGTTGCTCTGGTTTGTATCATTTTCCTCCTTCACTTCCGAAGTTCTTTGGTAGCTATATTTACGCTTCCAGTCGGAATTTTAATGGCATTTCTGGTGATGCGTTACCAAGGAATCAATGCCAATATTATGTCGTTGGGAGGAATTGCTATCGCCATTGGCGCTATGGTAGATGCGGCTATTGTCATGATTGAAAACGCCCATAAGCATATTGAGAGATCCGATGGAAAAGAGAGCCATTGGAAGTTGATTTTAGATGCGTCTAAAGAAGTAGGGCCAGCTTTATTTTATTCTCTTTTGATCATTACCGTTTCGTTTCTGCCTGTTTTCACTCTGCAGGCGCAAGAGGGACGCTTGTTTAGACCTTTGGCATTTACGAAGACCTATTCCATGGCTGCTTCAGCTCTGTTAGCGATTACGATTGTACCAATAATGATGGGGTATTTTGTACGTGGAAAAATTTTACCGGAAGAAAAAAATCCCATTAACAAATTCCTGATCAAAATATATCGTCCTGTCATACAAAAAGTGCTTCAATTCAAAAAAACAACTTTGCTGATTGGATTTGTAGCTCTTGTTGTTTCCATTTATCCTCTTCAGCATATTGGTTCTGAATTTATGCCGCCATTGAATGAGGGCGATTTGCTTTACATGCCGACGACGGATCCGGGTATATCCATTACCAAAGCTCGGGAATTGCTTCAGCAGACAGACAGGATTATAAAAACATTTCCAGAAGTAGAACAGGTGTTTGGTAAAATTGGTAGAGCGGAAACGGCCACGGACCCTGCTCCGTTGAGCATGATTGAAACTACCATTACAATGAAGCCAATTGAACTCTGGCCGGAAAGGGTTACCGAAGATCGCTTTTACAGTTCATGGGATCTTCCTCATTTTCTGAAAACTCCCCTGGGTAAACTCTGGCCGGAACACAGACACGTCACCATTGAAGAACTTACCACCGAGTTGAATAATTCTATTCAATTCCCCGGTGTAACCAATGCCTGGACCATGCCGATTAAAACCAGAATTGACATGCTGAGTACAGGGATTAAAACACCCGTTGGTATTAAAATCATGGGAACGAATCTGGATACCCTGAATACTCTGGGAGGACAAATACAAGCGGTGGTTCAGAAAATTCCCGGAACTCTCAGTGCTTATGCCGACAAAGTAACCGGCGGCAATTTTCTTGATTTTGAAATCGACAGGGAAGAAGCAGCTCGTTACGGACTAACTATTGGGGACATTCAGGACATTATCCAATCGGCCATTGGTGGGATGAATGTGACCTACACGGTTGAAGGATTGGAGCGTTATCCCGTCAATGTTCGGTATAGTCGGGAATTGCGGGACAGTATTGAAAAATTGAAGCGAATCATTATTCCAACTCCGGTGGGCGCCCAAATACCCATTACTCAGGTGGCTGATATTTTTATCAGAAAAGGGGCGCCTGTTGTCAAGAGTGAAAATGCCAGAATGACTGGGTGGATTTATGTGGATTTAGCTGGAATTGACGTAGGAACCTACGTGAAAAAAGCAAAAAAGGTATTGGCAAAAGAGATTCGGATTCCATCCGGATACTCCCTGGTTTGGAGCGGACAGTTTGAATACATGGAAAGAGCGAATAAGAGACTAAAGATTGTAGTTCCAATCACCTTAGTCATTATTTTCTTACTCCTATATTTCAACTTTAATAATGTGACGGAGAGTATTATTGTCATGTTGTCTCTGCCATTTGCGCTGGTGGGAGGAATATGGTTTATGTATTTCCTCGGATACAATATGAGTGTGGCTGTCGGCGTTGGTTTTATTGCTCTGGCGGGGGTGGCGGCAGAAACAGGAGTGATTATGTTGATTTATTTAGATCACTCTTATTTCGATCGCAAAAACAGGGGAGAAATGACTTCATTGAGCGCACTGTACGATGCAGTCATGGAAGGAGCTGTAGATAGAGTCCGACCAAAAATGATGACTGTTACAGCAATTATGGCCGGGTTGATTCCTATTCTTTGGGGAACGGGAACCGGATCCCAGGTGATGAAGCGTATCGCTGCACCAATGGTCGGTGGAATGGTCACATCCACTGTACTTACACTGGTAGTGATACCCGCCATTTATTATATATGGCGATCCTATGAAATTGAACACAAGGAGAAAGAATCCTATGAAAGAAATTAAAGCCTATATCCGATGCGCAAAAGTAGATGAAGTCATTTCATCTTTAAAAGAAACAGGGGTCGAAAATATGACCGTGATTGATGTGATGGCTTTGGGGAAAGGAATGTTTGATCCGGAGCATTATAAATATTCGATAGAATGTGTTGAAAAATATTCCAAAATTGCTAAAATAGAAATTATTTCCAATGATAATGATTCTGCTAAAATCGTGGAAGTAATACGATCCTCTGCTTATTCCGGTGAAAGGGGGGATGGATTAATAATTGTGAGTCAGATTGATCATGCAATTAAAATCAGAACCGGGGAAGAAGGAATAGGTGCTGTTTAAACTGTGTTGAAACAAAAATCTAGGAAATTAAAGGATTATAATGAATGAGTAAATTAGCCGCCATAATCAATATTGGGATTTTAGAAATGGTTTTAGGACAAAATACGGTCATGATTCCAGACACAATGGGTGGAAATGTATTTAATCTCACTCTTCAGAACGGTACCTATCAATTTTATGATGGCCTCATTACAGAAACTATGGGTGTGAATGGAGAGATTCTGGGTCCAACTTTGATCTTTAAGCAGGGGGAGTAAGTGGATATTTATGTAAATAACCAATTGGGAGCATCCGCTACCATGCATTGGCAGGGAGTGCATGTATCCGCAGAAAACGATGGAGGACCTCATACGGTGATAGAATCAAATGATATTTGGAATCCCCACTTCACTGTAATGGATAATGCAGGGACTTATTGGTACCACCCTCATTTACACCAAAATACGAATCTTCATGTCTCAAAAGGAATTGCTGGTTTTATTATTGTCAGAGACAACGAAGAAGCTGCTCTTAACATACCATCAAATTCAGATTCTGCTGTGATGGTAAATGCTACAGTTAATGCTCAAACTCGAGTCGTCACAATAAAAAAGAAAGGATAATACAATGATAAAACAAAGAAATAGATTAATAATCCTTGGATTTGGATTGTTAGTTAGCATTGGACATGCTCAGATGAACCATATGAATCATGACCAGATGCCGGATTCAACTATGAAAAAGAATATGAATAACCATGATTCAACGGATATGAGAGATCGTGACTCCATGAAGATGGAAGGCCATGATTCAATGAAAATGCATGACCATAAAGCCATGGAAATGAAACAGGGGATGGAAAAAGAAAAAGGAACAGAAAAAGCTCTCTATTATACTTGCTCAATGGAAAGTCATAAACATGTTCGCAGCTCCGAACCGGGAAAATGTCCAGAGTGCGGAATGAATTTGGTGAAAGTGGTGGAAGTAGATGAAAGAGAAGCAGACTTTTTTGGTTGTCCCATACCCGGTCATCAACATATTCGCAGTGATGAACCAGGCAAATGTCCTGAAGACGGTATGTTACTCCTGCCCATGAAATTGAAAAAGTCTTAA
>CAZBEY010000071.1:0-9401 GCA_964491015.1 uncultured bacterium
TTATCACGGTTCTTTTGGGAATTGCAGCAACCGTTGTCGGATTTATTATTCTAAATGAATTATTGGACGTACTTTTTGGGATTCAATTGATATAATGATTATTTCACGAATTATCCCTGCCAGTTCTTCTGTTTATGAATCCATATCAAAGCAGTCAAGAAAATTCGACAATCTCATGAAATGGAAACCATACCATTGGTTTGGAATCTGGGTGATAATAGCTTCGGGGACGAGCGCCCAACAAAGTGTATTAAACCGATATAACTTCTGGAGTATGTCCCAGGCAGTCACGGGATTAGTGACTTTATTAATTGTTACGATTATCGCTGCTTTATTATTAAAAAATGACGCCATATCATTTAATAATGTCAGTTTGAGTTCTTTTTCTTTTCTAATCCACTTGGTTCTTCCATTCGTTCTTTTTTTCTCGGGATGGGGATGGATAAATGGAAATTATTTAATTGCAGCAAAATCCTTTTCCCCTTACTTATTTGCATACATTTCCGTATTGTTAATGCACCAAATAAATATGGATGAAATTCCGGATACCGGTTACCGTCCGGGGAAAGGAACCATTGCATTCTGCCTAATGCTTGCGTTGGCAAGTTCAGTATTGGGAGTAATATTCAGCGATCCGGTCATCAGTACCGCTTCTATCGTCTATGCCCCGTTTTTGGCTGTGGCAATAGTTTTTCCGGCCCATAAACGTCATATTCAACGTATTCGTATTTATCCAATATTTATTTATGCCATGTTTGTATCTAGTCGCGTCCCCTGGTTGCTGATTCCTTTAGCCATCCTATTTTTCGGTTTACGAACTTATAATTACTTTAGGTATAACGTAGTATTCCCCACATTTTCTGTCGATCATGATTGAAATTGCTGATAATAAATGTGATTTTTGCGGATGTTGTGTGGGTGTATGTCCTGTGAATTGTATCGAGTTGAAGGAAGCAGAAATATCAATCGAACATGAAATATGTATTGATTGCGATATTTGCGTATTTATTTGTCCCATAGAAGTATTATCCCAATCAAATCCCGGCATTTCCACAAATACTGAAGCAATTTAACATGTGGATGAATGAAAAGGAATATGATTGCATCGTCGTTGGTGGGGGACCTGCCGGATCAACATTTGCTCGAATTGCCGCCCAGGGAGGCTTATCCGTTCTACTTTTAGAGAAAGACCGGGATATTGGTTTGCCTGTTCGCTGTGGTGAAGCGATTAGTGACTCGGGGATTAGATTGTTTGTCGACCTGGATCCGAGGTGGATAACATCCTCTATCGATCGAATTGGTTTAATTGCACCGGATGAAACTAAAATTGAATTCGATTTAATTGAAAAAGGATACATTCTCGATAGAAGAATTTTTGATTATGATTTGGCACAATATGCAGCGTTGGAAGGTGCCCGGATTATCACAAAAGCCTATGTAAATGGCTTAATCATTGATGATGATAAAATTACCGGTGTGAAGGGAACTTACCTGGGTGAGACATTTGAAGTCAAAGCAAAAATTGTTGTGGGTGCCGACGGCGTTGAAAGCAGGGTTGGTCGTTGGGCAGGATTAAAAACAACCCTGAAGTTGAAAGATATTGAATCAGGAATTCAAAAAACGGTAACCGGTATCGACTGCCAAGATAATTTATTTGAATTCTACTTATCAAAACGTTGGGCTCCCGGAGGATATTTGTGGGTTTTTCCTAAGGGAAAGAACCGTGCTAATATTGGCTTAGGCCTTTCCGGTAATTTTGCTAGAGATGGAAAAGCCGCACACAAATTTCTAGACGAATTTTTAGAATGGAAATATCCCGAAGCTTCGGTGCTAACCACTGTGGTAGGAGGAATCCCGGTTGCAAAAACAGTAAAAGAAATGGTTACAGATGGCTTAATGCTCGTTGGGGATGCTGCTCACACATGCAACCCCTTAACCGGCGGTGGAATCACCCCCGGAATGCGCAGCGGTTTATTGGCCGCGGAAACGGCGATTACGGCATTGAATAACGGCGGACCGACAAAAAAAAATCTCCAGGCCTATGAAAAATCCTGGCGTAAAATTGGAGGAAAAAATCATGAAAAATATTATCGCATCAAGGAAGCCATTTATAAATTTTCCGATGACGATTTAAATGAAATAGCTTCAAGGCTAGCTATTATACCCGAAAGTGAACGGAATCTTTTGAAATTATTTTTAGCTGCTGTTCGTAATAAACCATCTTTATTAATTGACGTGGCTCGCGTTTTTGCGGGAGTGTGATGAATCAATCTGAATTATTACGATTAGTCGATCTTTCCACCTATATCGCCTTTGATTTTGAAACAACCGGGCTCAGTCCGGAAAATGATAGAATTATTGAAATAGCTGCCATAAAGTTTGAAGGGGGAGAAGCAGTTGATCGTTTTGTGACGCTTGTAAATCCCGAGCGACCCATAGATTCATTTATCACTGAGATTACTAATATTTCCAATGGAATGGTATCCGATGCCCCGGTTGAAATGAACATTATTGATGATTTTTTGAACTTTTTAGAAGATATTCCTCTTGTTGCTCATAATATTTCATTCGACATCAGTTTCTTAAAAAGACTGTGTGAACGGTACGATAAAGAGTATGTTGAACGCCCATTATACGACACGTTGCAATTGGCAAGAACGTTCTTATTTTTTCATCCCACACATAATTTAGGTTCTGTTTCGGAATATTTCAATCTGTCTGCGGTGGGTGCTCATCGGGCGGAAGCTGATACGGAAAATACAGGTATCATATTTCAATATTTATTGGAAGAAGCTGCCAGTTACCCTTTAGAGGTATTTTCAAAAATATTGGCCATATCAAAAGGGAAGAATATTTTTAATAAACATTTTTATATCAATATCAGCAATGTTTTAAAAAAAGAAGGCAATCTTAAAACCGGACTGCTTGCCAGTAAATTAGAAAAACCGATGTTTAATAATGTTTTTGTGTCAAATGGAAAAAGCCACTTAGCTGATATTAGTGTTGAAGATGTTTTCTCTGCCGGCGGGAGATTAAGCCAGGTTTTCGAAAACTATGAAGAACGGAAATCTCAGCAGGAATACAGTTCGTTTGTATCGGAAATGATTAATGAGGATATAAGCTACTGCGCCATTGAGGCCGGAACTGGGCTGGGGAAGTCCTTGGCTTATTTATTTCCGGCTTTGAAAAAAGCATTTGATAAGGACAATAAGTATCCAGTTGTGATTTCTTGCCATACTAAACATCTTCAGGATCAGTTATTTAACAAAGACCTGCCACTATTATCAAAGGCGCTGGATGTTCCGCTCCATGCATTAATTTTAAAGGGTAGAAGCAACTATTTATGTTTAACGCGGCTCAATGGGTTGATTGCTGATGCAAAAACATTATTAAGAAAAGATGAAGTGGAGTCCCTATTCCCGGTGATTGTATGGTTGAGTATTACTCAAACCGGCGATTTATCTGAATGTGCCGGTTTTTGGGGTCATCGCCCTTATAAAGTCGCTGAATTGATTCAGTGTGAACCTGGGTATTGTACGACGTCATTATGTGCATCGAATAATGGGTGCTATTTTGGTCCGATTCGTCAGGCGGTACACGAATCTCAAGTGATTATTGTAAATCATGCTTTATTGATGTCTAATATCGATAACCCGGGACTACTTCCTGAATTTGGAGCTGTCATCATTGATGAGGCGCATAATCTGGTGGATATTGCCTACAAACAATTGACTAAAGAAATAAACTTCTTTAAAATTAATGCAATAATCGACATAATTGATCCAAGCACATCCAGTGCAAAACGATGGACCCAGAGATTAGAACCATTCGTCGAAGATAATCCTGATTTAAAAAAATATTTTCAAAATTTAGAATCCTATTCTTTGCTCTCGAGGGAAAACGCTCAAAATTTTTTCAAAGATTTATCTGAAGGGATTGCTAAAAATATCAAATCGGATATTCCATACCCGCAATATATTATTTTAAAAAACTTGACTGAAGGGTACGGATATGTCTTTCAACAGATTCAAGAGCTGGAATTCGCATTTTCTGAATTGCATAATGCCATAAAAGGCGTATTAAATCAATTAAATAATATTGATTCATCTGATAATGAAGTAGGTGATTTAATCCAATTATTTGAACATAGCATGGATGCCATCGTCTCTTTGCAAGGTGAAATAGCCATGTTGACTCACGATCAGCAAAATGACTGGGTGTATTGGCAAAAGGGACAATATCGCCAAGGCAGAGCCGGTGGAAAAGATTTATTTGTCTCTATTAACGGCGCACCTGTTGATATCGCTCACGATTTGGCATCGTCATTCTTTGAATCTGTTAAACAATGTATTTTAACATCAGCAACACTCCGAGTAGAGGAGAGCTTTGATTATTTTTTACAGCGTTCGGGATTAAGTATCATGGATAGGGAGGCAGTTCATACAAGAGAATTTCACAGCCCATTCTACTATGATGAACAGGTTCGATATTATCAGTATGGCGGGAAAAATGGCCAAAACCCATCCTTAGTTGCAGACTTGATGTATCAGTTACATAAATCATATAATAAGCGTATGATGGCTCTATTTACCTCAAGACAAGCTTTAAATCAGGTTTATCGTGAATTGCAGAAAAAACCGGATGGCAGAAAACTTCCCATTTTTGCTCAGGTATCCGGATCGTCACGATATGCCATGCTCAGGGGAATGCATCGAACAAAGAATGGAATTTTACTGGGAACGAATGCCTTTTGGGAAGGAGTGGATTTGCCCAGGGATTTATTGGAAATATTAATTATCTCCAAACTACCGTTCAGTGTTCCCACAGAACCCATCACCCAAGCTTATAGCCGGATGTTGGATGAACAGGGGAGGAATGCCTTTATGAATTTCAGTGTCCCGGAAGCTGTGGTTCGTTTTCGTCAAGGGTTCGGTCGCCTGATTCGAACGATTGAAGATGAAGGGCTTTTTATTGTAATGGACGAGCGGGTGGTTGAAAAACGATACGGGTCTGCCTTCAGTGATGCGATCCCGGTCCGCATGCAGCCATTTTCCAGAATGGACGAGCTGATTATATAGTATTTACCCAAATGCCATTGAGGATCCAATCCTAAGAACAAAAAATTTATTCTATAGTTTTAAGGTCAGCCAACAAAAGTTCTTTTTCTCCCTTTTCTTTTATTTTTTCGCATAATTCCCCGGCAATATCCAAATGCTTTTCTTTTTCGAAGTCATTCCCCTTAAATGAAAAAACCCTGGCCAGCGCTTCATGGGCGTAACCTAAGTAAAAGGGTTCGTCATTTTCGCTATATTCAATGCACAATTTCCCATAACGTTCACCTTGCTTCATATTACCGGCTAATACATAACAGCGTGATACCTGCCAGCAGCCAACGCTCTTCTGTCTATCAGTGCAGTCTTCCCGCTTTGACCAGTGAAATAATGATGCTAAAGCATAGTGAACCATTTCTTCTGCTTCTTTTTCACTCCGGTCTGTTTTATCGATTAATTCCCATGCTTTATTGAAACAGTGTATAGAGAAATGTTTGTGGAGTTCGGTTTGGTTTTTGAAATTGAATTCAGGCATTTTTGAGATAATACTTGATTACAGACAAGCAAAGTTATCTTACAGAAAATGATATTGGTAAAATGTATTTTTTCTTCTTTTTTTTCTTTTTCTTATACGTACCCCATTTATATTTTTCTGTTTTAACTGCAGTTAACTTCAGTTCACCTTCTCGAGACATTTTTAGAGTTCCATATTTTGGGATTGAACTAAAATGATCAGAAAAAACTTGGGCACGATTACCTTCTTTGGGTTTTTTCCCTGAAAAATGATCATCAGATAGATTTAAAGTATCATTCCAAGATTTTTCTATTAGACCAAAATACGAGAAATTCAGATACACTTGATCATTCTCCGGATCAATTCCGGTAATACTAGAGACAATATTTTCTGTTTTGAAATCAAAATTAAGAACATTTACCAGTAGACGGGAATAGATTATTTTTTCCTGTGATGGAAGATCACTATTTAGTTTTTCCTGGATGATTGGGAAATAATTTGTAGTATTTAGAAGAACCTCTTCCGGAGATAATTTTGATTTTATGACGATAGTAGGTCCTTCTTTCATTTTTGCCTTCCCGCTTAAAACTTCTCCTTTAATACTCATTCCCGATTTCCATAAGAGGATTGCTGTTTCGCCAATCGTCAAATTCCCCTTATTTTTATTCAAATCCAGAGAAATACTAACAGATTTTCCCGGATTAGTTTTTCCCACTTCATTGCCATTCCAGGTTATTGACTGTGGAGGAATACCCTTTGGAAAGTCCGGGGTCGTTTTTATTTTTACGGTTGTTTCGGCTGAAAACAGAGTATGAATAGAAAGTAATAATATCAATATTAATTTAAATAATTTCATAAGCTTCTCCCATTTTTGATATAAACTATATTGGTTTCACTCATAAGAATATAGCCAAAAAAATACAAATCATGACTCCATTTATTAATGATCACAAATTTTCGACTGGTCCGTATTAAACCCATCTTCAGATAAAATAAATTTACCTTTTCCTGACAGGAAATGAATTATTTCATCCGCATTCATATTTTGAGCAGAGCAGGTATAGAACCGTGTATCATTTCCAAATGTGCTAATAATATCATTTTTCAATGATTCTACTGTGTAATCCTTCCCCGATTTCATCATCATTTCCATCACTTCATGGCCGTGTATTTGATTCATTTCATCTCCAATTTTTATTTCTTGTCATTGAGCAACAGGATACCACATCGCATCCTATTTCTATTTAACTCGAGTAAATTTGTTTCGAACAAATTCCGAATATTCTTTCCTAGACGCTGCTTAGTAAAATATTTCAATAAATTGATTATTATCAATTATCTGTTAAACTCCTTTGAATGCATTGACAGAATCTAAACAATAAGTATTCGCAATGTCTTCTGCTTGAAATTCCCGGAATAAATACTTTTTACGATGTTTATCGTAACTGAATATATTCCAATTATCGTGAATTTCTACCTGGAGATTTTGTTCTTGTTTTTCATAAGTGGATTTATTTTTGCCAATAATATATGTTTTTCCCATCAAATATTCATATTCGCGTGTGACATCTGAATTGCCATATTTACCAACTCCTTGACCTTCCCATTTTCCTATTAAGAATTCAAGTGGATAACATTTATCGGTATTGGACTGAGCAATGGTTTGTGATATTGTAACTAACTCGATTAGAAATATGATTCTTATCATTATTTTCATGACAATTTTCTAAAGTCAGTTAATGACTTATCACCGTTGTTAAGACTTGATTAGCCAACACATACTGCTGGAATTGTCAATCTCTTAATTTTTCTCCGGATAATTATTGATTATAATAATTCATCCGGATATTTCAGTACAATCGTATCTGGTTACAACCATCCAAAAATAAATCCAAATACGATGATTGCAATTATATCTATTGAATAGATTATTCCTGTAGTGACCACTTTCTTTTTTACGCTCTCCATATCGAAGACCCAATATGCAACCAGGAAAAAAGGTAAATAACCAAAGAGTATTATTAACAACGGCCTCGTCGCGTTCCACCAGGAATAATCCCAGGTTAATGCCCCGACTGAATTGAGCAGCAGCTCGACAAAAACACAAAACGTTGAGTAAACAACAGCAAAGAATATTCGATTTGGAAACCCAAGAATTTTCGTTCTTTTATCAGGAAGCAGTAATTTGCTAAAAACAATACCGGCGATTGCAAACATGAAGCATATTTCAATGTTTAAGCCAATCAATATCAAATAGGCTGACTTGCCGGGCGCTCCCCAGACGGGAGCATAATTGGTGAAATGAAAAACCAATGAATTCCAGATTTCGTTAAACCAATCCATTCCCCAAAATGCCAAACCTGCAAATACCATATTCCAATTTTTCCGCTCAATTTCTACTGCATATACGTATACTACAAAAGCAAAGAGAGGAATCACATACCATTGAAACTGACTTCCGTCTCTTAATATGTTTAGAGCTTGAATCGCTGATTCTGTTGGCATATTAATTTCTCCATCTGTGATAAATTAAGAATTTCGACTGAAAAATATTATTCATGATGAATCAATATTTATTCACCGTCCCAATAGTCAATACTATCGTCTTTTCTTCCAACAAAGCGAAACATCTCCGGTGAATCGTCGGAACTATTTTTGAATTCTCCAAGAACTCCAAATTTTCCGGAGTCAGGATACTCAGCTATCTCAGGAGACATTTTTGTACTGATAGCCAAATATTTCAAGTCACTATCACCTGTGTTGATGAATTGGTGGGCTTTTTCCGCTCCGCCCGGGGGACACGCTATTATATCGCCCTCAGTAATTGGGTAAACCATGTTGCCGATTCTGGCATCGCCGCTGCCTTCTAAAATTAAAAACATTTCTTCATTCACGCGGTGGTTATGTAGAGGGAACGCCGCTTTTTTTGGAGGAACTGCCGTTATGTTGTAACCCAGTTTCTCGGCTCCAATCTCCGGTGAAATAAATCCCATCCTGGCATCAAATCGCTCTGCTGTTTTTCCGGGCGCTGCAAAAGAAGCCGAGCGTGGGTGGAGTTCTACATCAGCAACGTTTATTATTGGTTTTTTCATTATTTCTCCTACTTATTATTTAGTTTGAATGCTCTCTCATTTTCAAATTATCTTTTGATTTTTATTCCGAAATCTTTTATTATTTGAGGAGCATAGATTAAATACTTTTTATGTTCCGGTACCTCATCTTTAAACATATGTATAACAAAATTACCCATATATGTTTTAATTATTGATGGGTCAGAGAAGGAGGGAACAACTTTTGTGTTTACACCTCCGGACATTGTTCCTGTCGTTTTCCCGGGAGCATCATATTCTTTTTTAATTGTTCGTTCATCAAAATGACTAAAATCTGACGCGACATAATAATATTCAAACCCATTTTGCAGTGTTAATTCAGCGCTGTAGTAATAAAGATACATCCTGACTTTTTCTGGGCTGGTATGCTGATTTCCATAAAACGTAACATTAAAAATATTGTCTACAAGTTGAAGGGATGAATAACCGCCAAATAATCCTTTTGGCTGATAGGGAGTGGAGCATGAATTTAAAAACACTACGAAAAATATAATCAGCGGATAACATTTCTGTAAATATCTCATTTAGTGACGGCTAAAATAACTACTCTAAATTATCAAGTGATAAAGGTACTATGCCAGAACTGTCCTAATAACCTGAAATGTATTCTTTTGATTCAGATTATTATTCCGGCCAGATAGAAATTACAACAAATGGGGACACTTGATTTTGATAATATTTGAAGATTAATGAGCCACAACGTTGTGTAATTAATAAATCCTTTTT
>CAZBEY010000072.1:0-9192 GCA_964491015.1 uncultured bacterium
GCTACATACATGGCTGCTGCTTCCACCAATTCACTTTTCCAAGTTTTTTCATTGGGGGCATGACCTTCTTCTTCATGTCCCGGACCAAATCCAATGCACGGGATTCTATGGCGTCCCATGATCGCCACACCATTGGTTGAGAACGTCCACTTGTCCACCACGGGTTTTTTATTGAACAATGATTTGTATGAGTCCACCAGGGATTGGGTAACAATATGATCTTCTTCAATGACCCAAGTTGGGAAAAATGCTTCGGTCGGATAGGTAAATCCGGTATATGAGGGTTTTGCATAATCGTACATTTCAACAGTGGCTTTTGCATTTTTGACTGAAGGCAAATTGCGGATTTCTTCCATAGCAGATTCCGGTGTATCTCCCATTGTTAACCTGCGATCAATAGAAATGGAGCAGGCGTCAGCTACCGCGCATCTGGAGGGGGAACTATAAAATATTTCAGACACAGTCAGCGTTCCTTTTCCAAGAAAATCATCGTCCTTTAATTCAGAGTTCAATTGCTCCAGTTCCATAAGGATCGGCGCCATTTTAAAGATGGCATTTTCGCCCCGCTCCGGAGCAGAACCATGACAACTGACACCGGGCGTGCTCACCTTTATTTCCATCCGGCCCCGGTGACCGCGATAAATACGGCAGGAAGTAGATTCAGTACTCACCACAAATTCCGGTTGAAGTTTTTCCTTATCCAAAATGTATTGCCAGCAGAGACCATCGCAATCTTCTTCCTGGACCGTCCCTGTCATGACAAGCGTATAATCATCCTCCAAACCCAAATCTTTGATAATTTTACCTGCATACACCATGGAAGCCATGCCACCCGTTTGGTCGGAGGAACCTCTTCCGATTATGATTTCATCGTCTTCAAATCCTTCATAGGGATCATAGTCCCAAATTTCGATATTGCCCACACCAACTGTATCAATATGGGCATCCATGGCGATTACCGTTTTTCCGGATCCTATGAATCCGTAAATATTCCCCATTTCGTCAATTTCTATTCGGTCAAACCCAACCTTCTCCATTTCTTCCTTTATGCGAAGAATCACCTGCTCTTCCTGACAGCTTTCACTGGGAATGGCCAAAAGGTCCCGTAAAAACCGGGATATTTCCGGCTTATAGACTTCTGCTTTTTCTACAATTTGTTTATAGTTGATATTTTCCATCTATTATCTTTTCTTTCTATAGTTGCTTTTTCAAACGCATGCCTAATAATGTAATGAGTTACGCATTACGTTCTTGTCCTTTGTGATACTTCGCGCTCTTTGCAGCTCATTTCTTCCATGTTTTCCCACAACCGTGTTGATTGAATTTCCGCATTTTTCAGTATTTCTTTCTCTGAAATTTCTGTGAATTCATATTCTCTGATTCTAAATTGCCCTGCTGTCATAACATCACTGGATTTCCCCAGGCCAAAAAGAACATGTCCGACCCAATTCCCCTTATGAAACCGGGTGCCTGGATGATAATCATAAATGGCTAAATCAGCAGAATAGCCCGGGTCAAGTTTGCCAATTTTTCGTCCAAATAATTTTGTGGCAATCGCCGGATTATTTTTAAACAGCAGTTCAGCATAATTCACACCTGCCTGTCCGGCGGACAGGTAACCGCTACGAAGCAGGGTTCCTTCTTTCGCTTCCGCCAGCATATTCCCCTGCATTCCATCTGTACCCAATCCTGATTCTAATTCTTCAATAACGTCCGATGGCATCATTCCCACTCTGTTATTGGCATTGGAAGACGGATTGTGGACCAGCATGGCACCCGTTCGTTTAATGATTTCTGTATCTCCGGGTTGCAAATGGATACCATGAATCACCAGACTGTTTTCATTCAGTAGTCCAAATGAATCCAATCGTTGAATGACTGATGAATACCCGCGACGTTTTGCATCGATCTGGTCTGCCATATCTTCTGCGACGTGAATGTGAATTCCCCAGTTTGATAACGGTTTTAGATGGTCAGCTATGTCCTGCAATGATTTATTGGATAATGTAAAGGATGCGTGTAATCCAATGAGTGGTCTTGCCATTTTTGAATGGATATATGATTCACTAAATCGGATATTTTCATCTAAACTCTCCTGAAAAGTTTGAGCACCATTTCGATCCGTCATTTCAAAAGCGCCGGAAATATTAATTCCGAATTGGTTCGCCGTTTCCGCCAGTAAGTCCAAGGAACCGTCTACATAATTTGGACTGGAATGGTGGTCTATGACCGTCGTCACACCATGGCGTAGATGATCCAGTAATCCTGCTTCAAAAGATATCTGGGTACTTTCTTGGTTTAGCGCCCGGTCTAAAATCCACCAGACTTGTTTCAGTGTTTCTGTAAAATTGGTGGGGCTTCCTTTCGGGAAAGGCATCCCCATTGCCAGAGCGGAATATAAATGTGAATGGGCGTTGATCATTCCGGGAAGAACCGTTTTACCCTTTAAGTCTATCACTTCATCTGATTTTTTAGAAGGATCAATTTGACTGATGTCTTGAATGATCCCATCCCGGATAAGAATTGATCCGTTTTCGATAAATTCAATTTCCCCGTAAGGATTGACAATACGGCAATTGGCGAGTAATGTTTTTTTAGAGTTCGAATTCATGTGTATCTTGGTAATTAAATGAAAAACGTCCTTGATTATTAAACAAGCACTGTGTAATTAACAAGGTAAATAAGATTGATATTCCGTTCAAAATTATTTCGCTTCGTTCAAACGCCTCAATACCCGTTCAGGGGTTAAAGGAATTTCATTCATCTGAATTCCGATGGCAGAACTTACCGCATTAGCAATGGCTCCGGCTGTGGGAATGATGCTGGGTTCACCAATCCCTTTGGCGCCCCAGGGCCCTTCCGGTTCCGGTTTTTCCACGATGGCTGTTTTCACTTCAGCGCTGTCTAAAGCTGTGGGCACCAAATAGGTGGACAAATTGGGAGTAGCAACCACGCCGCGGTCCATTTTGAAATCTTCCGTAATGGCCCAGCCAATGCCCTGGGCAGTGCCCCCTTCCACTTGAGCTTCAATACCGGCGGGATTGATGGCTTTTCCCACATCGTGGGCGGCAAAAATCTTGTCCACAAATACCTGCCCCGTGAGCATATCCACCCGGACTTGAGCAATATGCGTGGCGAAGGAATAGGAAAAATACGCTTCCCCCAATCCCGTTTCCGCTTCATAGTCCAGTTCAGGCGTATGCCACCAACCTGTGAATTCCGTGGCAGCATTTGATTTATATAAATAATCACACAATTCATGAAAACCAATTTCTACCCCGGACTGTCGATCTTTCACCATATCATTTGAAATAATAATGTCTATTTCAGAGCAATCCATAAAGTCAGATGCAGATTTTTTTAAAACAGGGATGATTTTCTCTGCTGCATCCCGAAGGGCGTTTCCCGTCATGACCACATTGCGGCTGGCAACGGCAGGACCACTGTCAGGGACTTGGACTGAATCAGTCGGAAGCACTGTAATCCTATCGGGTGAAATCCCCAAAGCATCCGCTGTCATTTGAACAACGACTGTTTGGGATCCCTGCCCCATTTCGACCAGACCATAGGCAACATGCACTTTGCCGGATTGCAAAATATTGATGTTAACTCCCGACCCATCCATGTGCCATCCGGCGGCACCCAGACAATTACCGTAATGGATGGTGCTCATACCCAGGCCATATTTGCATCGGTTTGATTGATCGGGAGCAAAGTGGGTCCAGTTGGATAAATCAGCCGCTTTACGAATAGTTTCTTCTGCCCCGACACTTTTATTCAATACCTGGCCGGTCTGGGTTTTTGAACTGGGTTTCACTATATTTTTCAATCGAATTTCCATCGGATCCATATTTAATTGATTAGCAATAATATCCATCATTCTTTCATGACCGAAAGCAGCCTGGGGTGAACCGAATCCCCGGAAGGCCCCCGTGGGTGGTAAATTTGTGTAGTAGGAATTTGAATCCACATGAATATTGGGAATCACATAGGGTCCCATGGATTGGGCGCACGATCGGTAAGAGACTACCGTAGACAGGGTGGCGTAGGCACCGGCATTTTCTTCTAGAAGTATTTTCGCAGAAATCAACGCTCCATCGCTCTTCACCCCGACTTTATAATGCATTTGAAAGGGGTGACGCTTACTGGTGAGTTGAATATCATCTTTACGGTTATAAACTACTTTTACGGGTCGGCCAATTTTGACAGCGGCCACCGCAGCGCGGGCACATATTTCAGAAGGAATATCTTCCTTTCCACCGAAGGCGCCGCCTGTGGGCGCTTGTTCAACCAATACTTTTGCGTACTGTTTTGAAAATACACGTGCAATGGCCTTCTGGATATAGAAGGGACATTGGAGAGAACCAACAATCTTAATCCCTCCATCCTTCTCCGGAATCGCAATACAGGCTTGGGGTTCCAAATAAAAATGCTCCTGGTAGGGTGTTTTAAACCGGGCTTCAATAATATGATCTGCCTGATCAAATCCGGTATCAATATTGCCTTTTCGAAGACGATGATGACAGGCCAAATTGGTCTCATGGATAAATGTGTTTTGTGCTTTCCGGCTTTCATTGATGGATAAATATGGCGTTTTCTCATCATAATCAATTTCAACCAATTTTGCCGATGCTAAAGCAGCTTCCGGCGTTTCTGCTACCACCAATCCAATACTGTCTCCAACGTAGCGTACCGTTCGATCGGCAAATAATGGCTGGTCTGGAATAATGACCCCCACCTGATTTTCCCCCGAAATGTCTTTTGCCGAAACAAAATCAATAAATCCCGGCACTTTTTTTGCTTTGGTTAGGTCAACCTTGGTGAATTCACCAAAAGGGATTGAAGAATAAACCGGCGCACCTTGAGCCATATTATCCACTGAAATATCGGTGAGGAACCGGGTGGTACCGGTTATTTTTCCCGCCGCATCAGGCCGAGGAATGGATTGTCCGATTATACTCAATTTTATTATTCTAATCTAATGCTTCTATCAAGAAATATTTCCAAAATCAAAGGTGATAAGCAATTTTAATAATAAAATATATCTTATCTTGCATAGTATGTAGAGGATTTTGAACATATTATGCTTTATTTCGGACTTGACTTCCCTCGATCGAAGCGAGCGGGGAGTTAAGAACCGTGGTACAAAAATTAAATATGGCTGCCCGGGTATAATTCCTAATATTATTACTTGTTTCCACTGACTGATTACCCGGTAAACAAAGGTGTGAATTTAAACGATTTCCCGTCAAATAATCCCTGATCGCTTAACTTTAATTCCGGAATGACTAACAAAGCCATAAATGAAAGAGTCATAAAGGGAGCATTTAAAGTTGAGCCTATTTGTTTCGCGAATTGGTCAAGTTCTGCATATTGTTTTGCAACTTTATACCCATCGCCATCACTCATAATCCCAGCTATGGGTAACGGAATTATCAGTTCATCACCCCCATTCACAGCACAAACGCCGCCTCTGTGTCTAATCACCAGATTAACAGCGTTGCAAAGATCTACATCGGTTGCTCCCACTGCAACAATATTATGGGAATCATGGGCAACTGATGATGCAATGGCACCCGATTTCAGTCCGAAATTGCGAATAAAGGCAATCGCCGGTTTTTCATTTTGATAACGATTTATAACTGCGATTTTTAACAGATCTCGATCAATATCCTGAACAGCACATCCATCTTCGATTTTTGGTGTTACTAAGGACGATTTGGTAATTAGTTGCCCATCGATTACATCTATTACTCGCATTTGATCTTTACAAGCTGGTACTTCAAAATCTCCCATTGATTTTTTCACTGCATTAAATACATTCACTTTTTCCACTGTTTGGGTTGAAAGAAGCGGCCCATTTATATCTGCGATTTTTACTCCGTTAACATATGTCGATAAAATATTCATTTCATCCAAATTATCTATGATAATAAAATCGGCAGGATCACCTGTTTGTAATAAACCCACATTTAAGCCATAATGAGTTACTGGATTAACACAAGCTGCTTGAAGAATATTAAATAAATCATATCCTAGATTTTTTGCTCGAATAACCAAATCCCCGATATGGCTTTCCACCAAATCATCCGGATGTCGATCATCGCTGCAAAACATAACCTTTTCAGGAAACTCATCAATCAAAGGCATCAAGTCATCCAAGTTCTTTGCCGCAGACCCTTCCCGAATCTGGATCGTCCCGCCATAACTGATTTTTTCACGGGCTTCTTCCAGAGTAACACATTCATGATCGGTGGTTATCCCGGAATTCACATATTTTTCTGCTGCATCCCCGCACAATTCAGGAGCATGTCCGTCAATCCTTTTTCCATATTTTCGCGCAAGAGCAATTTTATTCAATTCATTAGGATCATCATTCAGAACTCCTGGGATATTCATCATTTCTGATAAATATAAAATGTCTTTCTTTTGAAACAATGTTTCTAAATCACTTGAATCTATTTGAGCCCCGGCAGTTTCAAACGGAGTCGCGGGAACACAAGCTGGAGCACCAAAATAAAACTTAAATGGGACGGTAGATGCATTTTCCACCATGAATTCAACACCTTTTATCCCAAGTACATTGGCAATCTCATGGGGATCTGAAACAGCCGCAACTGTCCCATGGACCGAAGCAAGCCGTGCAAATTCCGAAGGAACAAGCATAGAACTTTCAATATGAATATGCCCATCAATGAAACCGGGAAGTATATATTGGTCATCGACACCCTCAGCTTTTTCAATGGATTGAATCATTCCATTTTTTACTGTAATGACTCCTGAGAAAATGACCCGATCGATCACATCAATAATTTTACCGCTATATTTTGCTTCATTTTTCATTAATTGTTCTTCATTGATTCCTATGAATATACATTTTCTTGTGCCTCCAATCAAAAAGCATGCGCGTTAAACGTAATGATTTAAATCGTTATTGTACAAATCATGATTAAACTTGTTTACCCATTAATGATTAATTTGATTCCCTGCACGACTTATGACACGATCACATTCATTTCTGGACATATTCTCGGGAGATTTCTCCAAACCTGTTGTGGCATTAATAGGAGGCGGCGGAAAAACATCGCTCCTGTTTCAATTGGGAAAGGAATTTGTCAATCAATATAAAAAAGTATTGTTAACAACAATTACCAAGTCCGGACCTTCCAAAAATATCCCCATGACATTGTCTGGATCCAATGGGAATATTTCTTTACTACAATTGTTCAAGTCTCAAAACCCTGTCTACTTATTAAGGGAACAAATTAGAGGAGATAAATATCAAGGAATATCCGCTGTTCAATTGGAATCCTTTCTACCGGATGCTGATGTCACCCTATTTGAATGTGACGGTTCCAGAAATTTGCCCCTCAAAGCACACAGTGAATGGGATCCGGTTGTGCCTGGTTTCGCCACCCATGTCATCATTGTGATCGGTGCTGATGTTATTAATACTAAACTGAAAGACAGAAAAGTTCATCGGCCTGAGATTTTCAAATCTCTCTGGTCAATTGATGACGCTACCGTAATAGACATTGAACTTATTACAGAGGTGGTTACGAGTCAGAAAGGGTATTTATCAAAAATACCCAGTTCTATTCCCACAATTTATTTCGTTAATAAAGCAGATGCTTATCCTGAAAATGCTTGCTCTCTTGGAGAAAGTATTTCTTTAAACACATCGTCGTCTGTTTATATCGGTAGTGTTAAAAAAACATGGTGGGAGTTGATTTCATGAAAATAGCCATGATAATCCCAGCCGCCGGGTTGTCCACGAGACACCCGCCCAATAAACTGTTAGACAGGATTGGCGGTAAAACAGTCATTGAAAAAACAATAGAATCGTATCTTAATCATGATTTGGAAATCTTTCTTATCACAGGACATGACAATAAAAAACTGACTAAAGTAATCTCTTTATCCATCAAAAAACAAATCAAAATCATCAATAATAATCAATATCAGGCTGGTTTGTCTGAATCGATAAAAAAAGGGGTGGTTTCTGTACAGGGAGATTGTGATTATTTTGGGTTTAGTTTGGGTGATAAACCATTCATTCAAGGGGACACTATCAAGTTACTTTTAAAAGAACTGGAAACAAATAACTCCAAAATTCTTATTCCAACATTTGAAGGATTGATTGGACATCCCACATTTTTTCCCCAAAATTATCGTAGCGAATTGATGACAATTACAGGCGATTCTGGTGGGCGTGAATTATTAAGTTCCCATAATGATGATATCACTTATTTTCCTGTGAATGACCCAGGAATCATTTTAGACATGGACACTTATTACACTGAAAAAAATGATAATTGACCCACATACACTCATCTGGATTCGGGGGGCTGGAGAAATTGGCAGTGCAACTGCTGTTATACTCTACAAAATCGGATTCAGAATTGTTATCAGTGATATTAATCCGCCACTGGCTATCCGGCGCTCTGTCACCTTCAGTGATGCAATTTTGGACGGAGAAGCAAAGGTCGCCGGAATTCAAGCAAAATTGCGAGCAGTCGATCAATTTTCAAAACAGAGGACCAGTGGTTTTATTCCATTATTTATCGATGATCCGAACCAAATTCTTTCCTTAAAACCATCAATTATAATCGATGCCAGAATGATAAAATCTTATGATAAAGATTATCGTAAATGGGCTAATCATTTCATTGGATTTGGACCCGGGTTTATTGCCAAAGAAAATTGTCACGCTGTCATTGAAACGATGCGGGGACACAACCTGGGAAAAATCATATATGATGGATTACCTATAGAGAATACGGATATTCCCGGAACCATAGGAGGCCAATCGAAGCGGCGGGTTTTTTATTCGCCTTCCCATGGAAAATTAGATTGGCACGTTCACTTTGGAGAAATTCTCGAGAAAGATCAATTGATGGGAACCATAGCCTCTACCGTTGAAATTCGTTCTCCTTTTCACGGCATCGTAAGAGGATTAATCCATCCCTCTGTTCCCATGAACCCTGGTCTAAAAATTGCTGATGTGGATCCACGTGGTGAAGGAATTGATTTTACTACACTTTCTGATAAATCAAGAAGCTTGGGGAGGGCCGCTCTGGAAGCAGTGATGTTATTTATTAAAAACCAATCGTAATTTTATTAGATGGAAAAGAGGTTTTACCAAAAACTCGTTGAATTTGATTTCAGCGAACCCTGTGCTCTCTGTACAGT
>CAZBEY010000073.1:0-9174 GCA_964491015.1 uncultured bacterium
GCCTGCCCGCCCCTTTTTACTTCTTTCAAATGTGGCAGGCGGGTGCCTCTGCGGCTACCCATTAATTCAATAAATTGTTGAAATAAATACCTGCTGTCATGGGGCCCTGGGCTGGATTCCGGATGGTATTGGACAGAAAATGCGTTGATGTCCGAGCAGCGAATTCCTTCTGATGTATTGTCATTCAAATTAACATGTGTTGGAATCACATTGTCCGGAAGTGTTTCCAGATCCACAGCGAACCCATGATTCTGGCTTGTGATTTCCACAGTACCAGATTCTAAATTTTTAACCGGATGGTTAATGCCACGGTGACCAAACTTCAGTTTGAATGTTTTTGCTCCTAATGCCAAAGCTAATATCTGATGTCCCAGACAAATCCCAAAAATTGGTTTTTTCCCCAACAGGTTTTTCACTGTTTCAATTCCATAAGTCACTGCAGCCGGGTCACCCGGACCATTTGAAAGAAAAATACCGTCTGGTTTAAAATCCAATATTTCCTTCGAAGATGTTTGTGCCGGGAAAACCGTTGCATCGCAACCGTGACTTTCCAGTAATCGTAAAATGTTATATTTTACTCCAAAATCTATCACCGCAATCTTGTATCTATTAGTGTGGTTTGCCGGTAGTGTAGTGCCATTCCATAAAAAACGTTTTTCACATGTGACCACTTTGGCAAGGTCTAGACCAGACATAGATGGTGAATTCTCTAATTTTTGTTTCAGTGAATCCACATCAGAATCAACGGTAGAAATAATGCCATTCATGGCTCCATTATCTCTGATATGTCTGGTAAGCGCTCGTGTATCTATCCCCTTAATTCCAACAATGTTATTTTCCTGGAGATAATCACCAATGGATTGTGTAGACCGCCAGTTTGAAGGAGCAACTGATTCTTCTTTAATAACGAATCCGGCCACCTGAATACGATCCGATTCAATGTCTTCCGGATTCACACCATAATTGCCGATATGGGGAGATGTCATGGTTACAATCTGGTTACAATAAGACGGGTCGGTAAGAATTTCCTGATAGTCGGTCATTCCTGTGTTGAAACAAACTTCGCCGATAGTTTCTCCTTCAGTTCCGAAACTTTTTCCATAAAAAAAACGACCGTCCTGTAACAAAAGGACAGCCGTTTTTAAATTCTTCATAGTTGAATTTATTAAGTATTAATTGTTTTATCAGATTTCATTTTTATATTTTTTTATCTCAAGTAAGAGTGAATATTAAAATAGAAAAAAATGTTTCCTTGCGAGTGTAATACAATGGAACGAAGCAATCTCCTTAAAAAAGGTTAATGTTAAAACTATATTGTATGCCTCTCTTTAGTAGATCCAAGGAGATCGCCGCGCTCTGCTCGCGATGACAATAATGATTTATTTTCAACTAAATCAAGTTCGCTAAAATCACTTGAAATTTCTTTCAGATCATTTATAAACAAATCATTCTTCATTGCCGAATTAAGTTTTCTGATTTCCTGTTGATGGGATTTGAATTTATTTTTATAATACATAATTATTTTTTAGTCAACGCCCATGAGCGCTTTTTAGAAGGCACTCAATTATATTATTCCAGCATGACCATTATTTTTGTCTGCTTCATAACGTAGTTACCGGACATATCTCTAATCCTAATAGTATAAAAATATATACCGCTGGCTACTCTTATACCATCACGGTTTAGACCCCTCCATATAAAATTGTGGTAACCGGGTGGCCGCAGTTCACTATCTGCCAATCGAATTATTTCCTCACCTAATAGGTTGTAGATCACCAGATCCACGGTGGACATCTTTTTAAGGGAAATTAGAATAGATGTCTGGGGATTAAATGGATTAGGATAATTATTATATAAAGAAAATTTCGTATTTATAAATTCTGGATTATCATCGATAGAAACCGTACCAAACTCAAATGCTCCCATATCCGGTGCTAGTCCATTATAATCTTCGGAAGTCAAATTAACTACAGTATCACTTTCCCAAACGAAGGATGTGATCCCAGCATCTATACAAGGGGAGCTTTCTTGTAAATGATAGTCACTATTTTCAGGATCAAGGAACAATGGATCAGAATCAATATTACCTTCCAGCCAGTTTACTGTACCATTGTTATTTGTTTCTATTGCATCAAAACCACCATGTAAATCTGAATAGGCAATCGTAATAATATTTGAATCTAAAAAATCAGGGAAATAGACTTCCTGGGGTGAATTATTCCATAAAATTGAATTGACCAAAACAGCGGAAACACCGGCGCGGCAAAAAATTCCACCACCAGACCCAGCGTTAGCTGTATTACCACTTAGCGTTACATTTGAAATTATTACATCGTTTTTATCACTAAAATAAATTCCACCACCTGCCTCAGAGGCTGTATTACCCACTATTACTATGTTTGAAATTGTTGTAAGGGTGGGAGTCATTGCCATACCATGAATCCCACCACCAAAATCCGCTGAATTACCGATAATATTTACATTATAGGATGAAGAAAGATCAACATATAAACCGACAGTCATACCTCCTCCTTTAAAAGCTGAATTATTAGTAATATCTACATTATTTAAGATTGGGCTTGAGCTGCTTATTGCGATTCCACCACCCCCGCCATAAACTGCTGTCTCATTACCGGATATGGTTACGTTTGTGAGCGTTGGATTTGACTCCGATATAATGACAATGCCTGCTCCCCAATGGGCCGTATTATTCTTCACTTTTACATTATTCAGGATAGGGGATGAAAAAACCATATATATGCCGCCACCAGCTAGTTCAGAATTATTACCAATTATATTTACATTTTCAAGAACCGGTTGTTCACAAAAGTCAAAAAAAATTCCACCACCATAACCATTAAAGCCATCAACAGTATTATTATTCACAGTTACGTTTCGTAGAATTAAATTAGAATTTACACATTTAATCCCTCCACCGCCATCCCACCAAGCCTCTGTTATTCTATTACCGGTGATCACTGAATTTTCGACTGTCGGACTGGAGGAAAAACAATATATACCAGCCCCCACTAACGCTTCACCACGCTTGATTGTAAAACCACTTAAAACTGCGGTATTATTTTCCCCATTTTCAAAGGTTACAACGCTGCCATTATAATCACCATCTATTATACTAATATCAATATAGTTCGTATCATTGGTTGTGATAAACAATGAACCAACAACAATATTCTTGCCATTAAAGTTAATGTTTTCTATATATGTCCCAGGTTGTACAAGAACAGTGTCACCCGTGGATGCATGATCAATCCCCGCCTGTATTGTTAGTTGATCAGCGGGTACATTTATAATTGTTGCTTGAACCTTTTCAGTCAAAATAATTATTATCAATATGACTATTATTTTTACTTTACTTATAATCATCAAATTGTTGGTTTCAGCCAAGAAGTTCTATGAGGATTAATAAGTTAATTATTTTTCTATTTCAGTACAATACACTTTTTTATATCTGAATATTCTCCGGCTCTTATTCGGTAAAAATAAACCCCGGCTCCAACACGATTTGCATTCCAGGTAACTACATGGTATCCAGAGGATTTCACTTTATTTTCTACTGTTTCAACTAATTGACCATTAATATTGTAGATGGACAGATTAACGAAGGCTGACGTTTGTAATTGATAAGAAATTGTTGTAACCGGATTGAAAGGGTTGGGGTAGTTTTGTTTTAGTTGAAATGCAGAAGGAAGCGTTAAATCCTGCTCCGTGCTTAGCGGTTCATATTCTATTTCCAACTCCAGGTTGACCGTTACCGAGCGGATATGCCAGCCGCCTTCGTCCGATATTCCACTACATTGGGGACTGAAGAGTAAAAAACGCCAGGGATCATTATATTCCGTATTATAACCCGCGAAAAAGGAAATCGGGCTAATAGTATCTCCCTGGTAATATTTAATGAATATACCGATATTATCACCCTGGTTAAATTCATATTCATATAAATAATCAATTGTAGATATCCAGTTATCTCCTAAATTAAAATTACTTGGGTCAACTTTTACCCATGTAAAGTCGCCATACCATATCAACTCGTAGAGCGGTGGAAAATTATTTGGCACAAGCGATCTACCGGTACAGACGCCGCTATCGCCAAAGCTATTCCATACAGGGCTGGAATTCCAATAAGGAATATAAGGAATGAGTAATGAATCATTCGCCGTGTTCGGGTAATAACCCAACCATCCGTTTTCATCAAAATATACAGAGTCATATTGATTTCCCGTTGAATCCAGGGGATAATTCAGTTTATACATTTCGACCAATATCGCACCGGAACTGTCGCCCCAGGAGGCTATGGGAATATTTATTTTCTTAATTATACCATCAACAGGCATTTTATGAACAACCAGACCAATTTCGTTTAAGTAAAGATGAAACGAATCAGTAGCGACATCTCTGTAACTAAGAGTGTCGGTTACTATACTCTGGCTATAGAGAGAAGATATAATTATTATTGAAAATAGTTTTATTTTCACTATAGTTATTATTATTTCAAAACCGTGAGTTTAATATTTTTTGTGAAAATCTCATTATTTTCAATATTTTGTGCATAAAACGTGCATATATAAATACCGGAAGATACACTTGTTCCGTTCTCATTAAGACCATCCCAAATAATGTTCTTATAACCAGCGCTTTCAATATTTGAAACAAGTGTTTTTACTTTATGACCCATCATATCGAAAATGTCAATATTTACGTAGCTATCATTTGGTAAACCATATGATATAGATGTAGTCGGATTCATAGGATTGGGAAACAATGGATGTAAAACAAATTTTTCCGGTAATTCAGATTGACCCGCAACAGTTTTTGAGGGGATATACCAAGTCATAACAACATTTGATAAATTAGATTCATTTAGACTTTCATCAACTGAAGTAACATAATAAAGAACTGTTGGATTGAATTTATTACCCATTAAAACTGTATTGTCCGTATAAGTTGTCGTTGGATAATCAACAGTTGCAATCAACGAGTATACAGAATTAGGACCATTTAAAGTCCTGTAAATATTACACTCATCCAAGTCGGGTTCATTATTAGTAACCCAATCTAATCTTGGATTCCCTGAAGAGTTTGTAAGGGTTAAATTTGATGGCGCGGCCGGCGGCATTGCAGCGGCCTGGAAGGGATAAAATAATTTGCTACCGAATGAATAGAGAATATCGTCTATATACGGAGTCGCAATTGTTACTATACCCTCTCCGCCAAAATACAAATCGGAGGCAATCAATATTTCGTCAAGTAAATCCTCTGCACTACTTGGTGTTCCAAAAATAGATTTGAAATATATTGGGTCTGCATTATCTTTTCCTATTTTACTGCGCATGTTCCATAAAGCGCCGCCGGTGATTTGAGCGTCCGCATAAGAATATGTGCTGTCTTCCTTAGTTAGCGTATTGTCCATGTCTCTGGGAACCAAATCATCATTAGGGTTTCGACTAAAGTACCATTCTCCGACTTCCGAATCATTATTATTAGTAGCTGCCCAGTAATCAGCTGTACCGTCCCATACCCAGCCTGCCTGAGAAGACGCTCCTAAAGAATCACGAATATTTCTAGCCATCACATGATTAAATTCATGATATATAATATCTGCATCCAGAGCAGCATCATAACAATTTGGCCCGCCCTTAGTTAAACTAATGGAAGAAAGACCGGCACCACTACCGCATACGTCACCAGCCAATGTAATCTTTAAACGATCATGTGGCGGTGGTCTACCTTCGAAATAATCCATTAAGTCAAAATATTCAAATCGGTAATCTTCTTTTAAATATTTGTACATTTTTATTACGTGGTAATAGGCATTAACCTGGGGATCGTCAACAGGATTACTTGAAGTATTGTTCCAAGTCCAATTATGATTTATACCTGGTAATGCCGTGCCGCTATGAGATATTAGTCCTGCGCCTCTACCATCTACACTAAATGCCACACTCCCCTCCAGCGATGATTCAACGGTGTAACTTCCGTAACTTGGCACATCAATACTATAATAGCCGTTACTATTCGTATAATCATATCCTATATTGTCTATATAAACCTTTTCGAATTGCATTTCTTGTGAATCTGGGTTTTTATTTGAGTAGGTTGCATTTGGATGGTCATCATAAACATATCCATATACAAATCCCCGAGCAGGTGGAACCATGTGGCTGACTTCGTTATAGCCATGTAGTATGTCTCCATTCTGAGCATCCACAAATATAGACCATATTTCGTAACTGCTGCGTAAATCCAAATGCACCTTCCAGGCTAGTTTATAATCAATTGTTGTACTATTTCTAAGCGGTAAAACGAATAATGAAAAATCAAGCACAGTATCTGTTTCACTGTTATATTGAATAATCGCCTTTGCCATATCAATAGCGGAATTTGCTTCAATGCCTGGGTTTGTAGATATGTCAATATCCGGGTAAATGGAAGAAACTATATGAAAAACCGTACCGGATGAGTTTATCGTAAATTTCAGGTTTCCGGTATAAATCGGCAAGTCATTGTATTTTTGGTTGAAGCTAATATACCACACGGAGCCTATTTTCAATGCGCCTACTTCAAAAAAATCATTTTGATTTATTCCAAATACGGGGTTTAGTGAATTTATTACCGGGTAACATTTTTGAAAGCTATTATTTTCATTAATATTACCGTTTATTGTGATTCCTTCCCCATACATATTGTAAGGTGTTAAAGTTATTTCGTCCCATTTTACGCTATAATCAAGATTCATTCCCTGCCATACTGCGGCATTATTCATTTGTTCTTGAACAGAAGTATTGAAATGTCTGTTGATCAATGGAAAAATATCTTGAGAATTGCCTTGAGCAAAAACAAACCCCGTTACATTAATTATTGCAACTAATAATACATGGGTATTTCTAACTTTTAATTGATTTCTCATTTGAGTACCTCCTTAAACAATTATATGTTATTTGATTAGATGTAAGATATTTTAATCTTTATATCAATATATTTCTAAAATTCCAGAATTCATTTAATCTTTGTTAAACTATTTTTTAGTCAATGCCCATGAACCATCCCAATCATCGCCCGGGGGATTCTCGCGGTAATGCTCGCATCGAGGAATATAAACACGACTTGGATTTGTCTTGCGACCAGGATACATATCTTCCAATTCATCTGAAATTCTAAAAGCTTTGATAGCTTTATCCCACTTTTGGTGGCGATATAATTTTAAAGCTTCATGATATGCAGGAAGAAGTTTATCGTAACCAAGTGGCATATTACCGGATTCAGCAATGAGTTCAAACACTTGAGCTGGGTCGGATTTCCCCATGACAATCACATAATCCAGATCTCGCCAGATGAATTTATCTTTACATGCTTTGTAAGTATCATCCGCTACTTGAATATACACACCGTATTGTTTGGCTGATGCTTCCAACCTGGCAGCCAAATTGACGGTATCACCCATCATAGTATAATTCATGCGCATAGTAGAACCCATATTTCCCGTCACCATAGGACCAGTATTGATCCCAATCCGGTTTTGCATATGATGAACAATCTCCGGCCATCGATCGCCTTCACTCTGCCATTTTTCTCTGAGTTCAGCTAAACCTTCCTGCATTTTTATAGCCGTTAAACAAGCCCAATATTCGTGATCCTCCACAGGAGCAGGCGCTCCATAAAAAGCAACAATGGCATCACCAATATATTTATCCAACGTCCCTTTATTTGCTGATAGAATGTCTGTCATTTCCGTCAAATATTCATTTAACAATTCCACCAGATCAGAAGCGGTTAATTTCTCGGAAAAGGCGGAAAAGCTCTGAATATCCGTAAAATAAGCTGTATGATATCCTTCTTCTCCCCCCAATTGTGGTTCTTCTTTGTTTTCGTACATCTGGTCAATAAGCTCAGGCGAAATATATGTACCGAAAGTATTTTTCAAGAAGCGTTTATCTTTTTCCACTACCAGAAAATTATAGAGAAATATTCCCAAATACGTTCCACCCATGGAAATGGTTGGGCGGACAATCTCCCACATTTTCAATCCGGTGAGATATTCGTTATACGTAAAAATCACCCATGCAATGATTGCAATCACAGGAGCTAATATCGTATATAACGGCTTGGTCGGAATGCTGACTACAATTCCCAGAGACACACATAAAACCAGAATGACCCAGAAATTAGTTTGAGCATCAGTGATGGATACAAATTCATTTTGCAGAAGACTGTGAATCACATTGGCGTGAATTTCCACACCGGAAAACGTTTCCTGAACTGGCGTATTACGTAAATCCATTAAACCTGGGAGTGATGCACCCACAATCGCGACTTTCCCTTTCCAATAGGATGGATCCAATAACTCCGGATCCATGCAATACATATAAGGTAAATAATAAAATGTTTTAAAAAAACCATAGTAATTCACATACATACGGCCTTTCTCATCGATGGGTATTTCTCGCACGATCAGTCCGGTCGTATCCCGCATAGTGAGTACAAGATTATCAAAATCGTAGTTCAAACCATCTTTCGGAACCCCAAGAATATCCATCGCTGCAGCCATGGTTAATGACGGATAAACATGATTTGGGCCTTCAAACCAGATGGCTGTAGGGGACCGGCGAATAATTCCATCATCATCTTGAGGGAAATTTGCGCTGCCTGCACCAATTGATGCTTGTAAGAGATCGGGAAATGTATTCCCCAGACGATCTGCTTTTGGCAATCGCTTTGCCTGATCTTCCGGAATAATAATTAAATGATCCGGGCGATCGTAGCCCTCCGGCTCTGAATCCATCTTGTAGAGAAAATTGAGCGTGTCTTCTTCTTCAAATACCATTGCATGGTAGGTTTTTTGACTTTCATATGTAGAATTCGCCAGCCGAGTTGGATCGTTACTTAACAGAAACTGATTTGTAACGTTCGCTAAATATTCATCATTGGGAGAGTCGTCAGCCTGTAGCGCATTGACCAGATCAAAATTGAAGGAGTTTTCAGGATCGAAAATAATATCAAACAGAAGAGCTGCCGGTTCACCGGAGGTTACTACATCAATAAGTTGACCGTGATAGGCCTGAGGCCAATTGTAGAAACGGCCCAGCCCCCCTTCGTCGGTAGGAGCGGTGGATTGTTGTTCGATATCAATAATAACCACCGTATCAATGGATGCTT
>CAZBEY010000074.1:0-9037 GCA_964491015.1 uncultured bacterium
GAGCAACCGTTGTCGCACCCTTCAGCAATTTTTAAATAGGCGTAATGATTGGGCGTCATCAATGATCGAAAAAATAAAGGATCATCTTTGGAGAATTCCTTTCCCGTGATGAATTGAACAATTTCCCGATGATTATTAGACCCAAAAATTCTGTCAATCTCGGGAATCTCTTTTGCCAACTCATCGGGATAGCGCTCCGACAAACAACCCATTACGACCAATTCCTTTATATCACCGGATTTTTTTAATTCAGCCGCTTGAAGAATCGTATCGATGGATTCTTCCCTGGCTATGTCCAGAAAACCGCAAGTATTAACAACAACCGTGTCAGCCTCTTTCGGGGTGCCAGTAATTACAACATTGTTTTGTTTCAGCCCACCCAACAAAATTTCTGAATCCACCAGCGCTTTGGCACAACCGAGACTGATTATATTTAATTTTTGATTTGACATATTTTTTTGTTAAATCGTCGTCATTAGTAGCTGTAAAAAGGTGATTTTGTAAAATGTAATTATTTAAATAACCAATGTATTTTTACAATTTGAATATTCACTCTCTGTGTCTCTGTGGTTATTTACCTAGATTATTCCAAACCCAAAAGGGAGGTCACATATTCTCCTGGAATAAATTCCTCTAAGTCATATAATTCTTCTCCCATACCGAGGAATCGGACGGGAATATTCAATTCATTCTTCAAGGCAAACACAATTCCACCCTTCGCAGTTCCGTCCATTTTCGTAAGGATAGCTCCGTCTAAATCAACGCTTTTAGCAAATTCCCTCGCCTGGTGAAGAGAATTTTGCCCCAGATTGGCATCAATGGTCATTAATGTATGGAGATGATAATCCGGGAATCTATCGTAAACGACTCTTGCCATTTTCCCCAATTCTTTCATTAGATTTTTATAGGTGTGCAGCCGCCCGGCAGTGTCTACAATTGCCAAATCACATTTATCGGATAATCCTGATTTTAAACCGTCAAATAGCACCGATGAGGGATCTTGTGATTTTTTATTACACACAAGTCTAATTTGCAATCGTCTGCTCCATTGCAAAAGCTGTTCAACAGCTGCAGCACGGTAGGTATCTGCCCCCACCAGCAACACTTTTTTACCCCTTTCCTTATAATAATGAGCCAATTTTGCAGTAGTGGTCGTTTTCCCCGTTCCATTGACTCCGACAACTAATAGGACTGAGGGAGTTGGTAAATCAAGTACAGAGTTTGTCGAAAGAATATTTTCCATATATGAGGATACTTCATTCAAAAACTTACCTTTGGAATGCTTCGAAACAATGTTCATAATATCATCAACTGTGCTCAATCCCAAATCTGCCGACAAAAGCGTTTCTTCCAGTTGGTCTAAAGACTCCGGAGACGCTTTCTCTTCTATCAATCTGGATAAAGCACCGGAAACACTTTCCCTTGATCGCCGGAGAGCATTGAATAATTTACCTAACATTGCCATAAATTATTTTGCGGCAGAAAGTCTGGCGAATGTGCGGATATACTTAAGAAAACTGATGGTTAATAACCCAGATGCCACATACAACAACATAGCCGGGAGCCAATCAATTTGCCTGATGGGGAAAATATGCAATACAACAGAAAGCGTTGTTATTCCCGCAGCCCATTTTCCATACCAGTTTGACGATAAAATAAAATTTTTATGATTAAAATAGTAAATCGCAGGCAAAGCAATGGCAACATATCTTCCAAGGAAAAACCAATAGAACCATGCAGGGAAGAGTCCCTCATTTACCAGGTAGGATGTGACAGCTAAAATCACGATAAAATCTGCTACAGGATCCAACCATTTTCCCACTTCCGTCACTTCGTGTGCCAAGCGGGCAAAATACCCATCCAGCGCATCGGAAAGGACCGCAAGAATAATGAGAATAAATGCGATATTCCAATATTCTTTCTCCAGTGAATAAATAATTGGAATGGCTAATAGAGCCCGTAGTAAACTGACCATATTGGCCACTGTAAGTATTCGAGTGGGATCAGAAAATTTTTCTTTAATTTTTTCCATTTGGTATTTTTTCAGAAAGTTCAGTTAATAAGGACGTTTGATCTAAATCGAGTGTTTGATCACAAAATGATTGAATAAACTCAATATCATGTGAAATAATAATTAAATGTTTCGTTTTCAAATACAGTTCTAAATAACGAGCCAAATTTATGACTTGTTTTCGACCCAAACCAAAGGTCGGTTCATCTAATATGACCAGATCATATTCACAGTTTAAGAGCCAAATAACCAAAACTATTCTTAAAGTAGACCAAGGCAATTCAAAAGCAGAATTATCCTTTATTTGGTTCCAATCAATCTGACAACTTTTTAGATTATTAATTCCGTGATTGATTTTCAATTGATCCAATTTCCCGGCTTGAACCAGTCGTTCAATAAAATATTCTATCGGGTCTGCTCCAACCATTTTCTCCGGAAATTGCTCTAAATAAGCCATGGATATTAGGGCGCCGTTTTTGGTTAAATGAATATCACCATCCGTTGGGTTCTCGATACCCAACAGACATTTTGCTAATGTTGTTTTTCCGCTGCCGTTGGAACCGGAAATTCCCAGCGCCTTAAACCGGGTGAATTCGCAGTCTAATCCATTCAATATGGCGCCTTCACCTGGATAGGAAAATGATAATTCGTTACAGCTTAATTTGATAGTTGAATCATCATGAGGATGTTTAAAGTCAGGAAATGGCTGTATTTCTCCCTTCCATTGATGCAGAGATGATAATGATAATTCCCAGGAAGTTTGACCATATGCAAGGTCTTTCAAATCACTGGTAAACCATAAAACAATACACCCGGTTGATTCAATTTTTTCTTGCATAAAGTCCAGCATTTTTTCTTTTGAATGTTCATTCAAAAAGGATAAACCATCATCAATCAAAATACATTCCGGAGAGACACTGAATGCGGTGGATATATTTAAGCTTTCCTTCTCACCGCCGCTTAATGTCGCAGGATGGCGTTGGCCATCACATTGAAAAATGAGCTCGTTTTTCAGGATATTTATTCGTTCATTAATTTCCTGAGTATCACGACTGATACATTCTAAGGAAAAAGCCAATTCACCAGAGACTGTTGAACTGACTATTTGCGTATCCGGATTTTGAAACACTTTTTGAATTTTCTCCGGTGTTGAAACGTTGGAAACTTCAAAATTAACATTTTGGTTCGATTCTTGGAGTATTTGATTGATCAAGGCTGTTTTCCCGGTTCCGCTTTCCCCGTATATCACGTGCAATCCCGGCCCAAAGGACATGGTTTGGTTAAAATCAAATCGTGGAAAAGTTAATCTGAATTGGAGAAATTTAGTCACGAATAATTCCCCTAACGACGCGGGTGGCAGAACCCAGGTTTTTATGAATCACATTAGTCGCTGCAAAGCTGCTCTTCAGAAAATACGATTGATTGGAAAATAGACGATCTAAAACGGCGATCACATTATCTGAAGAATGGACTTCAAAACCGCCACCCGCTTTGATGAGTTCTCCCGTGGCATGAAATTGTTCATTTCTCGGCCCAAACAATACCGGCAAACGAGCAATGGCCGGTTCCATCGTATTATGAACACCCGTTGAAAAACCACCGCCGATATAGGCAACCTGTCCATGCCAATACAACCTGGAAAGAATACCAACCACATTAACGATGACAACTCTTGCCTTTGGTAAATGGATTGTTTTCTTTTTCAGGCAAGCAGTCGACAATCTTCTTTCATTGAAAAACCGCTCTGCTCGAGATATATTTTTCTCATTCGGATCATGTGGGATCCACACCAACGAAACATCTTCATATTTAGTCAATATATTTACGAATGAATCCAATACAATTGGCTCATCTTCATTGTGGACACTCCCGGCTATAATACGTTTTTCCCTATCCAAGACCGATTGTGTATGGGAAACAGTAAATGCATCAGCCTTTTCTTTCACTTGATCATAACGGGGATTTCCCAAAACTCTGATAATGGGACTGTTTCCTTTAACGAGTTTCCCCACTTGTAGGAAATCGCTCTTATCCACCGTGTAAATAGCATTGATGCTTGTATAAACAGATCGGTAAAAATGTCTAAAAACAGGGTATAATTTTTTACTCCCCTTCATAAAACGTGCGGCAAAAAGTGTTGTTTTTATTTTTTTCTTTTTCGAAATCCAGATAAGATTGGGCCAAATATCATAGGCGGCGAATATTAATTTTTTAGGGCGTGCCAGTTTGAGCGCTTTGTGAATTGTCCAGAGAAAATCAATTGGCAGGTATATTTTGCAATCGATATGGTCATCTTTGACATTATTATATCCGGATGGCGAGAAGAAACTCACTACAATCTTGGCGTGGGGTTCAATTTCCTTCAACCCTGCTACTACCGGACGAATTTGCTCATACTCCCCGAAAGACGCGGCGTGGAACCAATAGGTTAGGTCATTGTGATTCACAGATGCATTGAATTTCCTTAAAATGTCAATGGATTTCAATCGACCAAGAAAACCTTGCCGTATTTTTCTATCAAACAATAACCCAACCAATGATAAAATCATAAAAACTGGAAATAAAATAATATTATATAAAAGTTGAAAAATGATTATCATAGAGTGGCAGTCACTTGTTGAATACTTGTCATCACTAAATCCGGTGTGATTGACGTCATACAGTATTGTTCTTTTCTATAACAGGGATTTTTTCCATTTTGGGAGCACGGTCTGCACCACAAATCACTATTCTCAATTGTGGTTGAACGATGGCGAAAAGTACCACCCCCTGTTTCTCTTGATGTAGGACCCATAATGACGATTGACGGGACGTCCAACGCTTCTGCAGCGTGAGTCAATCCGGTATCACTGCCCAATGTAAATTGCGCCTGACTAATAATACCCAGTGCCTGACGAATGCTGGTTTTGTTTTTGAGGTTAATGACCCTTTCATTTTGTATAGAAATCCCGTCGCAGATGGAATCATTTTTTCCCCCCATGACCACAACAGACAATTTTGGTTGTTGAAGTAATTCATTTACAATCGTTCGATACTTCTCTACCTGCCAGCGTTTTGATTCCCATGCAGCGCCGGGGATAATGACGACAAAATTGCCTGTGAAACCAGGTTGTCGTAATAAATCAATAGCCTGTTTTTTCTCGTTTTCCGAAACATAGAGAAACGAATCGGGTGTTTCATTGGATCCATTCAGAATAGGTTTCAGGCATTGATGATATAATTTTCGCTGATTAAAATCCGCTTTAAAATGATTGATATGGAACTGAATCAATTTTAACCGTTTCCATCTTGGTTTCTTATAAATGAGAGTTGGCGGCTCCGTTATTCTTTTCCGAATCAATTTCGACCTCAATGAATTATGCAGGTCGACGACCAAATCATAATCCTCATTAGCTAAATCTCCAATTTCTTTTAAAGTTGAAATATTCGATGATTGATTGATTTTGATGATACGGTCAACGTAAGGATGATTTTCCAGCAAGGGTGCAAAATGGTTTAAAACCATGAAATCAATTCGCGCTTCGGGAAACCGTTTACGCAATGTTGTAAGGGGGGACGTTGCCAGGACAATGTCACCGATAGAACTGAATCGCAGAACCAAAATGGCCTGAGGATCTTTCATTATATTTAGCCAGTGCGTTGAATGTTATAGGCAACCAGATCGATTAATGAATCTTTATAAGCAGAATCAGGGTATTGGCTAATGGATTCAATAGCCTTTGAACTAAAATCGTCAATTTTTTGCCGTGCATACTTAAATCCACCCGTTTCATAAATAATATTTTTTAGTTCACTGACATCTTCTTCTGATTTATGCTTTATCCTCATAATCTGTTTTATTTTTCGTTCAGCTTTCTTTGGTACGTTTTTATAACTGTGAATCAGGGGAAGCGTAATCATATTTTTCTTAATATCCAAACCGACAGTTTTTCCCGTTTCTGTTTCGGATCCTTCCAAGTCAAATAAATCATCCTTTATTTGAAATGCCATTCCAAAATGCTTTCCAAATAGTGACATATTCTGCCTGTCTTCCATTTTACCTGAGGCCGTAATAGCGCCAATCTCACAGCTGGTGGAAATTAATGAAGCTGTTTTTTGATAAATCATGTCATAATACACGTCTTCCGTCATCGATTTTGACATACTTTTTTCAATTTGCAATATTTCACCGGCGCTTAATTTTTCAGCTGTAGAGGACATCAATTCGAGTGCCTCAAAATTTTTCAATTTAATGAGATTGATTAGTACCTTGCTCAGAAGAAAATCACCCATGAGAATGGATACTTTATTCTTCCAGATTCGATTAATCGCCAAGAAACCCCGTCGTTTATCAGCGCCATCCACTACATCATCGTGTACAAGGGTCGCCACATGGAGCAGTTCAATCATGGCTGCTGCCTGGTAACTCTGTAATGTAGGTTTTCCGATTAACCGAGCTGACAAGATGGCCAGGATAGGGCGAATATGTTTTCCTCGATGGCGCAATAAATATTTCCCGATGGTATTGACTAGGCGTACTTCAGAATGAAGCGCTTCTTTGAATTCTCCTTCGAATATTTTTAAATCTTCAAAGATAGGAGCGGTGATTTCTTTAATGGTTTTTATTTCTTCTCGCATGGGGGAATTATGGTTTTAAATGTCTTCGATTGACTATCCAACTTACACCAATGCTCAATTCATACAAAATAATAAGGGGGATAGCCATAAACAATAAACTCACGGGATCCGGTGGTGTAATAAATGCAGATAACAGCAGAATAACAATCAGTGCATGTCGTCGATAATGACGCATAAACGATGGTGTTAATAATCCAATAACTGATAATATGAATACAACAACCGGAAGCTCAAAGATAACTCCGCTGCCGAGCATTAGCCAAGTAATGAAACTGAAATAATAATTAATGGAATAGTTGTTTTGGATTTCCGATGAGCCCAGAGAGGAGAAAAATTGCAATGAAAAAGGAATGATGACCATATAGGCAAAAATAACTCCAATAATGAAGGAGAAATAGCTGAAAAATACCAGAGGAACCATGAATTTTTTTTCATCTTTATAAAGCCCTGGTGAAATAAATTTCGCAAGTTGGTACGTTATGACAGGCAGCGCTAATATAAAGCCACCAACGATCGCCATCCCCCATTTTATCATGAACATTCCCTGGACGGTTAAAACCTGTAAATTCATGGGTGATGTAATACGTTCTGTCGGCGTAATCAATAATGTAATAATATCATCGATAAACAGATAAGCAACCATTCCTCCTATGACGATGGAACCAACCGCTTTTAATAATCGCCAGCGTAATTCCTCCAGATGATCCAGAAAAGACATATTATCACTCATTTTTCAATAACGCCGCTGATATTTTATAAGGGGATAATTTCATGGAATCAATAGAATGGGTCTCTCGAGAAAGTTTCCTTAATTTTTCTGATGTCCAAAATTCATCCAATAGTTTTTCCTGAATCAACCCAAGCACCCGTGCTTGGTGTTTTTCCAATCGTTGAGTATTAAAAGACCCGTTTGATTTCATCTTGGACAATTGTGCTCCAATGCTCTCAAAAACTTCAGTCAATCCCTTTCCTTCACTTGCGATTGTTTTTATGACCGGCGGTTCCGGTTTATCATTTCCGGTGGAAGTATGAAGAATATTTTGTAACAATTGTGCCAGTCTGCCGGCGCCTTCTCGATCAGATTTATTAATAATAAAAAGATCAGCAATTTCAATTAAACCAGCTTTCATCAGTTGAACCTCATCTCCGGATTCAGGAATTAAAATGACAATTGTCAGGTCAACCGCAGCGGCTACATCATGCTCGCCCTGGCCTACACCCACCGTTTCAAAAATGATAATATCCTTACCGCTGGCTGCCAATACATCCCCAACATCCTGTGTTTTTCTGGCAAGACCACCCAAATCACCGTGAGAACCCATACTGCGAATAAAGACTTTATCTTCCCAGATATACTTGTTCATGCGAACACGATCCCCCAGCAAGGCGCCTCCGGTAAACGGGCTGGTGGGGTCCACAGCTACCACACCGACGGATTTGCCATGCTCAAGAAACAACGCAATCAATCGATCCGTTAAAGTACTTTTCCCGGCTCCGGCCGGTCCGGTAATTCCGATCCGGATTGCATCTGTACTGTATTTATACAGGGAAATAAAAAAATCATCACTTAAACAATGATCATTTTCTATATGGGTAATCACCCTAGAAAGCACACGATGATCGTTGGCTCGAATACCATCTAAAAAGGAGTCTGTCATAGATAAAATTTAGATATTTAAGAGAATAGCTGGCAAAAAGCAGAATAATCGTTGATGGCTAATATTCGGCCATCTTTTTCTATCATTCCTTTCTCTTCAAATAATGTGAGTGTTCTGGAAACTGTCTCTCTGGATGTACCGGCCATATTGGCAATATCTTGCTGGTAAGGTACGTTTTGAATTCGAACCTTGCCATTTTTTATTTTTCCCAATTCTTCCGATAACCGGATTAACGTCATTCCGATTCGGTGTTCAACATCACTTAAAGACAAACTTTCAATCTGCTGATCACTTTTCCGCAATCTCATGGTAAGCTCTTCCAATAAGCTGATAGATATTTTTGGATATGTTTCTAAAATATCCAAAAAATCATTCCGTGAGAGGGTGAGAACTTCAGAATCTTCCAGCGAAATTACATTGGCGGATCGCCCGGCTCCATCCAATAAGGACATTTCACCAAAAAAATCTCCTTCTCCAAGGATTGCAAGAATTGCCTCTCGTCCATCATCACTCAATCGGGTAATTTTTACACTTCCATTGGCAATGACAAAAAAGGTTTCTCCCGTCGCTTCTTCCAATAAAATCATCTGCCCTTTATTATAGGTCCGAGATACCATTTGATCTGATATTTTTCTGACATCGTTTTTATGTAACTCTGAAAAGATGGGAACTGTATGTAATAGATCGGTTTTATTCATAATTGAAAATACGTGATTTTATAAGTATTTCAAATGTTGAAATAAGTTAATCT
>CAZBEY010000075.1:0-8834 GCA_964491015.1 uncultured bacterium
TAAGCTACCTTACTCGTTTGCTGGTGAATGTCCGCAGCACAAAAAAACTGTCTCAAATCATATATCTCCGGTCATGTAATTTCCCAACTAACAAAGAAAGAGGTAAACACATTCATTCCGTTGATTTAACAATAATTATTGCATTTCTCATGCTTACAACCGGCTGGGGCATGTGGCAGGGCAGACTGAATAAAACCACCGAAGACTACTTCTTAGCCGGGCGCTCCCAGCATTGGATCATGGTCATGTTCTCTATTGTTGCTACAGAAACATCTGTTCTGACTTTTGTGAGCATCCCCGGGTTGGCGTATCGCAGTGATTGGTTTTTCCTCCAGTTGGCTTTTGGATTTATTATCGGCCGGATTCTCGTTAGCTTTTTCCTTCTTCCCTCATACTTCAAAAAGGGTGTTGTTTCTATATACGAAGTGCTGGGCGAACGATTCGGACTCGGTATTCAAAAATTATCCTCCGGTGTTTTTCTCCTAACTCGCATCTTGGCTGATGGTATTCGTTTTTTAGCCACAGCTGTTATTGTACAGGTCCTCACAGGATGGTCATTACCATTTGCTGTACTCATCATCGGGTTAGTCACATTGATTTATACAGTTTCCGGTGGTATCAGAACAGTGGTTTGGGTAGATAGTTTTCAATTCATTTTGTACTTATCCGGTGCGCTGATCGTTATTCTACATGTTTTTTCCCAACCGGATGTCATTCCTGCCGGTTTTATTTCAGATTTAATGCATGAAGGAAAATTAAGTATTTTCCGGTTCGGGGGTAATATAGCCACAAATCCATGGTTATTTGGATCGGCGTTTATCGGTGGAATATTTCTCTCTTTCGCTTCGCACGGAGCCGATTACATGATGGTCCAGCGCACATTGACGTGTTCCAATCTCCAATCAGCCAGAAAAGCCATGATCGGCAGCGGATTCTTTGTTTTTTTTCAATTTTCTTTATTCTTGTTTGCCGGTTCGTTGATTTATGTATCGCTGGGAGGTATTCCATTAGAAAAGGATCGAGAATTTTCCTATTATATTATTCATGAACTACCGGTTGGATTACGAGGACTATTGCTTGCCGGTGTATTATCAGCAGCAATGTCTACATTAAGTTCATCGATTAATTCTCTGGCATCGTCTACGTTGCGGGATTGGATGAGAAAGGATGTGGATCTCAAAACGGCTCGAATGGTCAGTGTTGCTTGGGCTTCAGTTCTTATTGTGATTGCCATGGTTTTCGATGAAAGCGATAAAGCCATTGTGGAGATGGGGTTACAGATAGCCTCCTACACTTATGGAGGATTATTATCGCTTTTTCTAATTAGCAAGCTTCCCTGGAATTTCAGTTCCGGGAGCCTAATGATGGGATTGATTGCGAGTCTACTGACTGTTTTCATCGCTCATCAAAATGGAATTGCCTGGACTTGGTTTATTCTATTAGCCATTCTCGTAAATATTGCTGTAGTATGTCTTTCTCAATTCATATTTTTTCGGAAGCATGTTTCGGAAGTTTAAATCAAAAAATCACTATATATACCACCATTATCCTCTGTTACAGGGGGATTTAGTAATTGGGAAGGTGGTCAAAGGAACTCATCTTGTGAAGACATTAAATGTAAAATGATGCGAAAATTTAATCGCTATTTAACTATAATTGCTTTTCTGTCCACTGGTCTTCGAGGGATTGATTATCAATATACGACAGTTATGGAAATTCCAGATCTGTCGTTTATGCCCCATGTTTATACCGGTCTGGACGTGTTGGAACAAATGGATTTTAGCCCCATCTCCGGAAAAACGATTGCAGTATTTTGTAATCAAACATCATTAGATCGAAACGGTAAACACATATTGGATGTTTTGAAAGATCTGGAAGATGTAGAAATTTATGTCATATTTACACCACAGTATGGTCTGTTTGGCGATCAGGTGAGCAAAACAAAAATGCTTGGAAAAGTAGAAAAAGATCCAAATACCGGCGCTCGAATTATCAATTTATTGGATCGATTTGTTAAACCTCCAGAATGGGCCATTCGGGACGTTGATCTTGTATTAGCTGATATCCAGGATACGGGTGTTCGTTACTCCACATATATGACGACACTTACAAAAATCATGGAAGTCGCCAGTGAACTACATAAACCGGTGATTGTCTTGGATAGACCAAACCCAATAAGGGGTGACCGGGTGGATGGTCCGGTAGTTAGACCAACATCTCAATCATTTGAAGGATACCATTTGGTACCCATACGTCACGGTTTAACAGTAGGTGAATATGCCTTGATGGTAAATGAAATGGGTTGGGTGAAAGATTTGCATAGGGCAGAATTGACCATCATTCCCATGGCAAATTGGAAGCGTTCATTTTGGTTTGAAGAAACCGGATTACCAAATCCTTCAATGGGTCCGGGAGTAACGGATGTAGAATCGTGTTTGGCATATTGCGGTATGGAATTATTGAAAGGAACCAATTTGAATGGAGGGCAGGGGACGACAAAACCCTTTTTTCGAATGGGTGCACCCTGGATATCCGGAAAGGTGTTTTACAATAAACTGAAAGGATTAGATCTACCAGGTATTCGCATTAGTCATATTCAATATTCACCTCATTTACAAAACCCGGACGGTTCCATTCCATTATATTTTAATGAGAAATGCAGCGGAGTTGAAATTGAAATCACTGATAAAGAGACTTTCGATCCCATTGCGACAGCTACATCCATGATGATATTGGCTCATCAATTATATCCCCGTCAGTTCCAGTGGATTCACGATAATTATATTGATAAGTTGTTCGGATATAATTTATTACAGACATTTGCCGCACAGGGAAAAACAGCGGATTATTTACCTCCCCAGTGGATGCATGATGTCATACGGTTTAATAAATTCCGCCAGAAATTCCTCCTTTACAAATGAAACGTTATTATTTAACCTATATAATTCATCATGAAGTTCAATAATTATATAAATCGTAATTATGTTAAGACTCACAGTTAACGTTTTAAATATTTACGTTTTATACTCGATGGTATTGAATGTTTTTCTCCGATTTATTCCGATAAACAAAAAGCTTATGAATTAATCAAGTTAATAAGTAAAACATAATTATTAATGCCTAATACCCACACCCCAGCTACCTCTAACCCCTCACCATTTTCATTATTCTATCATCCATCTCCCATCATCCATCTTCCATCTCTCATTTTCCATCTCTCATTGTCCATTTTCCTTATTTTTTCATCTATATTTTCTCAAACTCATTTTACAATCCCTGAAAATGTTTGGAGGATCAGCGTAAAACCCATAGTGACCACCGGAAAATATATTGGTCCCGGCGGCATTAAAGGTATTCAGAATATGCCATTCGAATTAGCCGGTTACGGTAAACGTTATTTTGATCATGCATACGTTTTGGATGGATATTATGCCAGCGATGACGATTTGTACAATTTAGACACTTTGGGATACAGCTCGAATTATACTGTCGGGGAGTATATCCGTTTTTATAATTTGATTTATAACGATTCAATCCCAGATTTTACGACGGACTTCTTTGGTCCGGATTCCATTGTTGTTGGCGGAAATTTAGATCAGGAAATAAGCAGAACATCATGGGGATCGGAATTCAAAATTGAATATGGTCTTTCAAACAGGGCGACCTTTACCCTGTTGATTCCTTATTTTAATAATGTATCTGAGGAAAGAAAAAATTCATGGAATTCAAACAAGATTCAAGGTCTTAATGAGTTTAATAATTACCATCAAAACACAATGGCTGCAATGGATTCCGCTCTGGCAAATCATTATGATATTAACTTGAAAATTATTCGGGATCGATTTTACAGTTGGGGCGGGGGTAATTCTGTACTTTGGAGTTTAGGGGGAGAACCAATTGAAAATGGCATTAGGGGTAAGGATTACAATCCCTTTGCTGAAACCGACACATCATCAATAACAATCGATGAAATTCTAAACTATTTTTCTCCGGCAAAACGGTCTACATCCGGATTGGGTGATGTAGAATTAGGAATGAATATATTATTATTTGGGAAACCTGCCTGGAGCGAACGAGGAAATTACTCCATCTATACAGGTTTATCTGTTTTACTTCCTTCAGCTGATCGACTCCATAAATATAAAATGAGCAGCGGAATTCCTGCGAGTCAATCCCATTTTACAACACTGCCTCTTGGAGACGGTGTGACCCGTTTCAATATTTCATTATTCGGTGAGTTGTATAAGACGATTATTAATCGACATGTGAATATTAACTGGAAAGTTCGTGCGGGAGTTCACGGTCAAACGAGGATAAATACACCTATATTTTTCGGTAATTTAACAACGTTCGATCCTGATTCGATTGCGACAATGTTGGGAGCAGATTTTACATTTAAAAAAGGAAATGAACTTTCTGCAAGTGTTGTGGGACGATTAGAGTTGATTCCTGATTGGATTTCAGTTTCCGGGGGTGCGTCACTCTATGCAAAAGGTAGGGACGAATTCATTTCCAAGGAAAGTGATTGGGATTCATGGATGCGTTACCGTAAAAATGATTACGATACGAGACAGACAGCCATTCGGCAATTTGTCGAAGCGACTTTGTATAATGTGCATCCCCTCAAGCGTATCGGTCCAATTCCATTTGAACTCCGAGGAGGGGCATCTATCCCAATCTTAACGCGAAATACTTTTAGTGATTATTCTGCATATATTCAGCTCATAGTTTACGCTCAGGCGTGGTAGATTATTTAGAGCCTGTCCATGATATTCCAGAAATGAAAGTGCATAGCCCAGTCTTTCAGGGCTGGGAATTGAAAATGCTAAAGTTCCACAAAGGCAATTATGCCCTTATCATTTGGATATATCAGGAGTAAAAACGTCGTGAGTGGCGTTTATGCGTTTTTAGTATCTGTAGCCCCCCCCCAATGAATGAAGGGATGACGGAGAAAGAAATCACGACTTTATGGACAAAACTCTACTTAAGGAATTTCTAAATTTCGAACTTAAGATTCGAATAATAGCATAATGACAAATTTAATTTAATTCTATCATTGATATGTTATAGGTTTGGATCAGTATTAATATGATGAACGCACAAAATAAGAAAATTTGGGCTTGGTCTATGTATGATTGGGCGAATTCCGCATTCTCAACAACGGTCATGGCAGGATTTTTCCCTATATTTTTTGAGAAGTATTGGTCGAATCCTGGTGATGTAATACAAAGTACGTATCAACTTGGTCTTGCAAACTCCATTGCGTCAATTTTAATTGCAGCTTTGGCACCTTTTCTGGGTGCAATAGCTGATAAAGGTTCAGCGAAAAAGAAATTTCTCATATTCTTCTGCTATTTAGGCGTTGTGATGACAGTCGGTTTGTTTTTGGTTGGGCAAGGAGAGTGGCAGCTGGCATTGATGCTGTTTGTAGCTGCAACTGTTGGATTTATGGGCGCAAATATTTTTTATGATTCTCTGCTGCCCTCCGTTGCTCCGAAAGAAAAAGTGAATTACGTTTCATCTTTAGGATTTGCATTAGGGTATATTGGAGGAGGACTGCTATTTTTGGTCAATGTGCTTATGTATTTGAATCCCCATTGGTTTGGTATTGCGGATGCTTCTGAAGCAATAAAGTTATCTTTTCTATCCGTTGCAGTTTGGTGGGGTGTTTTTACCATTCCACTGATGCTGTTTGTTCCTGAACCAACTATATCAGATTCAATCTCATTAAGTAAAGCGGTAGTAGAAGGATACCTTCAAATGATCGCGACACTCAAGCATATTCGAAAATTAAAAGTCATTGGGACGTTTCTCATTGCATACTGGCTTTATATTGATGGTGTTGATACAATCATCAGGATGGCTGTTAAAATAGGGTCTTCCCTGGGATTCGAAGCGGGAGATTTGATCACTGCCTTACTGATGGTTCAATTTATTGCTTTTCCTGCAGCATTGGTTTATAATTGGTTTGCATCAAAAATTGGTACTAAGAAGGCGGTGATGATTGCCATTGGGGGTTATGCCATTGTCACATTATTGGCATATTTTATGACCAATAAAAACCATTTTTTCCTCCTGGCAGCATTAATTGGAATATTTCAAGGGGGAATTCAGGCATTAAGCCGCAGTCTGTATACTCGATTGGTACCGAAGGGGAAAGAGGGAGAATTTTTCGGATTTTATAATATGCTTGGAAAGTTCGCTGCAGTGATTGGACCTGTATTGATCGGATGGGTGTCGCTGGCCACAGGCAATGTGAGAAATGGAATTTTATCCATTTTAATTCTATTTATTGGTGGAGCATATTTGCTAAATAAGGTCGATTTTAACAAAGGAGAGGAGTTGGCAAAACAATTTTCAAATGAGTGAAAAAAAAGTATTGATTCCAAATGAAAATTCCTATAATATTACACCTGCCCCGCAGGTGTGGCGTGCTCTTCAGGGAAAAAGAATTTTCTCGAGGGTAAATTTGCGGGGCTTTTTATTGGAATAATGAAAGATATCATAAATATATAAAGTATCACATGAAGTACACTGCACACTATTCACAGTTAGTAATGCCGGATCATATTAACGTCATCGGGACACTTTTTGGCGGCCAAATGATTTCTTGGATGGATATTGCAGCTGCAAAAGTGGCCTATCGCTTTCTGGAAGGAACGGAGGCGGTCGGTGCTGTCACCAGAGCAATTGATAAAATTGAATTTAGGGAACCAGTATACAGTGGTGAATGGGTGAACTTTGAGAGTACTGTTGTGGATACCGGAAATAGTTCCTTAAAAATACGAGTAGATGCTGTTGCGGAAGGTCGCAAAAGGGGGAAACGGTTGGCTTGTGTTGGATTTTTTACTATGGTATCAGTTATTCAAAATAAAAAGGGTCAATTTCTCAAATTTCGCCACGGACAGTCATGTGAATAAGGTAAGAACCAATTTCATTTTAGTACTTTTTTTGCACCTCCATTTTTGGGGGTGTTCATTTTTTCATGTAAGAACTTTTCCTGAACCTGTCTTGATTGATAATAACCAGCAGGTTTTTATAAGATATGAATTTCAAGAAAAAAAAATTGTCGGGATAGTTGAAGCAGGAAATTATACACCCGAAGCATATATTTTCGCCATATTCCATAGAGGAAATCTGAAAGCTCCAATTATTCAGAAAATGTTTTTTCCGGAAGACACGCTCGTATTACTGATTGCTGAAAACCATTTAAATGCTGCTCCTGAAGGAAACCTAGCTGTCTTAAAAACCATCGGTGGTGATTTTCAACAAGAAGAAGTAGCATTCTCCTTCTCTGAAGAAGATATAATCCTGTTGCCACCATTCCAATTGCATCCCGTTCCGTATTATTATGAAAAACAAACCATTAATCGTGCTGATGGATTTTCATATTCTGTCCCGATCGACAGTGAGCAGATTTTATTTGCCCGAATAATTGAAGGGCAGGAAATCAATAAATATCCAATACGAGGAGATGAACGGCATATTTCCAATTCATTCGATTCTATCATGGTTAGTCCAATTCCAGGTCCGGGGTCAGTAACATCATTTATAAATAGCACACCGGAAGGTGCTGCCCTTATCATCGATGAAGAAGAATGTGGCAAAACACCCATTTCTTCGAAATTGCAACCTGGAATCCATACTTTTAAACTGATTAAAGATGGATATGTCCCTTTCGTAAAAGAACTTGACATACAACCGGCAAATAATGTGAGTATTGATTTTCGGTTGGATCGATTGAACACAATTACTTTCAAGACGAAAGAAAAGGGGTTGAAATTTATCCTGGATGAAAATTACGAATGGCGGGCTCACAAGGTAAAAATACAGGTTGAGTCCGGAAAACATCTATTGCAAATATACAAAAATGGTGAATTGATAGAGGAAAGGACGATGAATATTAATTGGAATAATCGCATACAATATTTTCTGCCGGATACCTTTGCGCCGGCGGAAGATTCAAACTAATTTTACGGCTTACAAATGGCTATAAAAACGATAATTCGAGGAGATAATGGCACATTTATTAAACTTAAACCACAGTTCGGATTCCTTAAAAAGCATAAAGGCAGATGCTATTTCCATCGGCATATTTGAAGATGGAATTTTGACATCACAGGGAAAAGTCGTTGATGTCTTATTGAACGGACAAATTTCCAGTGCAGTTAAACGCAGTGATGTCAAAGGAAAGGATGGCGAAACAACTATCTTTTATTCTGATAATGGTCCTATTATTGTTATTGGACTGGGAAAAAAGGAAAAATTTGATACTGAATCCATACGAAAAGCGGGTGGAACTTTAGCCAAGAAAGCCATTGCGAAAAAATATGCCCATGTCGTTTGTGAAAATTTGGGTGGAAAGAGTGCTGCTGCATTTTCTCAGGCATTAGCTGAAGGATTCGTGTTGGGTAGTTATCAATTCAATGATTATTTGACCAAAAATAAGGATGAACTATTTGAGCTGGAAAAAGTAACCATATCCGGTGGATCTCAAGCAGGACTGGAGAAAGGGTCAATTATTGCAAACGGTGTCTGTTTTGCCCGCGATTTAGGGAATCACCCCGGGAATGTAACGACGCCAACCCGATTAGTCAATGAAGCCAAAAAGATCGGCCGTCTAGGAAAAATGAAGGTGACCGTATTTGATCGTGAACAATTTACTGATATGGGTATGGGGGGTCTAGCAGGTGTTGCCGCCGGAAGCGATGAACCTCCTAAATTTATCCTTATGGAATATTGGGGGACCAAAAAATCAGTCAAACCAAAAGTGCTGGTGGGGAAAGGGCTAACATTTGATTCCGGAGGTATCTCCATCAAACCATCGGCAAAAA
>CAZBEY010000076.1:0-8439 GCA_964491015.1 uncultured bacterium
GATACATTACGCATTGCGAAAGTATTGCTCCGAGATAAAGAAGACTTGATCCACAAAGCGGTGGGTTGGATGTTAAGAGAAATTGGAAATCGGGATTTGAAAGTAGAAACGGCTTTTTTAAAGTCCCATTATAAGACAATGCCAAGGACAATGCTCCGGTATGCAATCGAAAAATTTTCGAAAGAAGAACGTCTGAAATATCTGAATGGTGAAATCTGATATTTCAATAGAAATAATGGAGTTGATTTAGGAATGGAAAGATTGAAAGATAAATATGCGTTAGTAACGGGAGCCTCCAGCGGACTGGGTGTGGATTTTGCAAATATATTAGCATCAGCTGGATGCCATTTAGTACTCGTTGCCCGAAGAAAAGAAAGATTGCAAACACTTCAAAAGGAAATCATAGATCAGCATGGCATTAAAGTAGATGTGGTTCAGATGGATTTGTCTTTGCCGGATTCTCCTCAAATATTATATAACAGCATCAAAGACATGGGGATTTCCGTTGATGTATTGGTCAATAATGCGGGATCGGGGATTTATGGCTATTTTGTAGACACAGACTGGGAACATGAAAAAAATATGTTGAATCTGGACATGATCAATCTGGTTCATTTGACAAAATTATTTGTTAAAGATATGGTTCAGAAAAACCTAGGATACATCCTAAATATTGCTTCCATCGGAGCCTACCAGGCAACGCCCTATTATTCCACCTATGCTGCGGCCAAGAGCTTTGTCCTCAATTTTACTGAAGCATTGAATTATGAGCTTCGCCGAACAAACGTCAATGTGACTGCTTTATCTCCCGGAGTCACTAAAACAGAATTCATCGGAACTTCCGGGCAAAAGGAAATGAACTTTTATCAGAAAATGTCCATAATGAAGAGTTATCCGGTCGCCATGATGGGAATTGGAGCAATGCTAAAAGGAACGCCCAGTAAGATCGCTGGCTTGAACAACAAATTTTCAATCTTGCTTCAAAGAGTTTTTCCTCGAAGATTAGTCACCATCATTACGAATTGGCTCATGAGATCATAATCATCATAAAGGATAAAATAATTCGGTGAATATTTTTGGATCGGATAATTATTAAAAAAGCGACCTTGCCAGCAGGGTCGATGTTGAATACAATGTGGCAGCGCATAGATTATGTTGACAGTTATTTAGGTATACTTCAAAATGGAATCAGTCCGAATATTGAAGATGTGGGATTAGCGTTTTTTAATTCAGAACCTTCTTGGATAAAAAGTCTATTTTCCCTCAGGAACAAGATTGTGAAATATTTTGGATTAAAAATAACAGATGAAATATTTGATCGAAAGAAATTATTAGACAATTTCACGTACGATGTTGGGAAAAAATTGGATTTTTTCAGGTTTTTGCAAAAAGTGGTCACGAGCTAATTTTAGGTGAAGAAGATAAGCATTTGGACTTTCGCGTTTCTTTATACATTCATAATAATAGATATGGTTTACAACTCATTATAACGACCATTGTGAAATTTAACCATTGGACCGGCAGAATTTATTTTCTATTTGTTAAACCATTTCACCGCCTTATTGTGCCGGCAATGGTAAGAGGAATGGTTAAGCAGTCAGAATTACAAAAAATGCCATCGAATATCTCGCGATAGTCTCGATGAATTGTCACTCACCAAGGAAATATCATTTGTTTCCGAAGGTTTCCGACGAGTAATTTTCTATCCAATATCTTCTCCAGATTGTATTTAATCCCAAAAGGAATAATGAAATCATTTATTAAATTATTATTTTTAGGCATCATTGTGATTATAGCATTGAATGACAAGTTCATCAATGCCCAAATACCGTCCATTAAATTTGCTCATATCACAATCGATAATGGATTGTCTCAAAGTACGGTCATTTCTGTGTTGCAAGACAGAAAGGGATTTATGTGGTTTGGGACACAAGATGGCTTGAATAAGTTTGATGGCTATTCTTTTACCATTTATAAGTATGACCCCTTTGATTCAACAACTATTTCTGATAATTATATCCGTTGTATCTACGAGGATAAATTAGGAACATTGTGGATCGGTACGGAAAATGGCGGATTGAACCGATTTAACAGAGACAAAGAAACATTTGAGCGCTATTTACACGATCCCAATAATCCAAATAGCATAGCAAATAATAACATTGCGGCGATTAGCGAAGATGAGGATGGTATGCTTTGGATCGGAACCCGTGGGAACGATTTAGAAAAATTTGATATTCAAAATAATCGGTTTATCCACATTAAATATGATCCCCATAGTCATTTGGAAGATGATCAAATTCGATGCATGTACCGGGATAAAAAAGGCATTTTTTGGATTGGTACAGAAAACAGCGGGTTGAAACGATATGATCCGGGATCAAGAAATGTCGAAAATTTTCAGCACAGGAATAATGACCCTACCAGTATTACCAATAATACTGTCAACACCATTTGGAAAGATGATTCCGGCAACCTGTGGGTTTGTACTAAAATGGGGTTGAACTTGTTTGATCGTCAAACAAAAACATTTACCGGTTTTCCCCTTCTTTTAAATGGGAAATGGGCTGAAACTACATCAATCCTCGAGGATGAATCCGGTCGTCTTTGGATCGGTACCATGGCGGGTATGATCCTGTTTGAACCGGGAACTAAAACGTACCAGTATTATCAGAACGATCCCAACAATCTATCAAGTTATAGCTCCAGTGGAGCGCTTACTTTGTATAAGGATAAAACAGGATTGGTCTGGATCGGAACAAATGGTGGCGGGGTGGATCGCTTAAACCTTTCTCAAAAATTTAAATACTATACCCATATTTCAACTGAACCAAGCAGTATAAGTCATACCAGTATCAGGGCGATATTTGAGGATCAGGACAGCGTACTCTGGGTTGGTTCTTATGGGGGGCTAGATAAGTTTGATAGAAAAACCGACAAAATAATCCACTACAAGTTTAATCCTGATAATCCCAATAGTCTTAACAATAATAACGTCTATGCCATTGTTGGAGATTATGATGGAACACTCTGGGTTGGGACTGAAGGAGGCGGCCTGAACCATTTTGATCCACAATCAGAAAAATTCACTCAGTTCATTCATGATGTTCATAATCCAAACAGTTTAAGCGGTCATTTTATTTTTGAATTACTTTTAGATAATAGCGGTGATCTATGGATTGGATCGGAGGCCGGCCTTTCTCTGTTTACAAACGAAAATAAGCCTAGCAGCCATTTCATTAATTATGCATTTAATATGGGTAAAATAACGGTCAATTCCATCATTAGGGATTACCAAGGGTACTTATGGATCGGATCAGAAACAGCCGGGCTGATTCGATTTGATGACAATACGGAATCCTTTATCCAATATACCCATGATCCTCAAAATGCCCATTCATTAAGCAGCGACCGCATCAAATGTCTTTACCAGGATGTATCAGGGAATTTATGGATTGGGACTAACGGTGGTGGCCTGGATCAATTCGATTTTACAAGCCAATCATTCAGACATTATTCTGTAAAAGACGGACTGCCAAATGATATTATATATGGTATATTAGAAGACAAGCAAGGAAACCTTTGGTTAAGCAGCAATATGGGGTTATCCCGGTTTGATGCGGAAGCAGAATCCTTCAGGAATTACGATATTGATGATGGCTTACAATCCAATGAATTCAACACAGGCGCTTTTTATAAAAGTTGGACGGGGGAAATGTTCTTTGGGGGTATCAGTGGATTGAATGCATTCTTCCCTGATAGAATTAAAGATAATACCCAATACCCTCCCATTGTTGTGACTGATTTTCAAATACTCAATGAGAGCGTACCTATCGGAGCATGGAAAAATGATCGCACTATTTTACATAAATCTATTACAGAAACTGATGCACTTACCCTTTCCCACAGGGATAGAGTTTTTTCTTTTATGTTTGCTGCTTTAGATTTCTCCGCACCGGATAAAAATCAATATGCTTACAAAATGGATGGTATCGACCTGAACTGGAATTACACAAAGGCGTCCAAACGATTTGCCACATATACTCATTTACCCGCCGGGAATTATACTTTTAAAGTGAAAGGCACTAACCAAGACGGCGTTTGGAATGAAGCGGGAAAGTCGATACCAATTAAAATAACACCACCTTTTTGGAAAACGTGGTGGGCATATATATTTTATGGAATTTCTATCATTAGCTTGTTTTTGGTCACCATTCAGTGGCGGTTGAAACAGGTGAAAAATCAAAGAGCACTTCTTAAAAAACAGGTAGATGAACGAACGGTTGAGATTCAAGGGCATAAAAAAGAAATTGAACATCAGAATGAATTTTTACACAGTGTCATTGAATCCCTTTCACAACCATTTTATGTTATTGATGCAAAAAACTTTAAAACAGTGTTGCAAAATTCAGCCGCAAAAGAAAAAGTAGAAATCGGTGGAATGTATTGTCATTCACTTCTGTTTGGCAACGAAAAACCCTGCAGTCATTCCGGGCACTATTGCCCTCTCCCGGATGTCAAGAGGAACAAACAACTGGTCACCCACGAGCGAAGTCATGTGGATGAAAATGGAAAAACAACCTATACCCAAATTAGTGCATTCCCCGTTTTTGACGAAGAAGGGAATGTAGCTCAAATGATAGAATACTGGACGGATATTACTGCGAGAAAAGAGCTGGAAAATAAATTAAAAGAAAACCTGGAAAACAGAAATAAAATATTGACATCAAGAGCGATGCGAATGTCTAGGGATAGAGAAATCCTCATTGAGATCGTTGCGGATATACAATCCCTTTATAACAATAATAAAAGTAAAGAAAAATCTAAACTAAAACAGATTACTGAAAAATTAACGGATCAAATTAATGCCGGGACAGAATGGGATGAGTTTGATCTTTGGTTTCAGGAAGTTCACAGCGACTTTTATGATAAATTAAAAACTCTCTGTAGTGATATGACAACAAGGGAGCTGAAAATTTGTGCATTTTTAAAATTAAAGCTTAATACGAAAGAAATAGCCAATCTCACGAACCTTACAGTGAAGACCATTGAGGTATACCGATCACAGCTAAGAAAAAAATTAAACATACAACGGGGAGACAATCTGGTAAAGTTTATTTCTGATTTATAAATTAAAAAATTCCCACGGGACTGGAGTTAAGAATCTGACGATAGGAAGAGACTTAACTTCTGGACAGGATGAATGCCTGCCAGCCGAAGGCTGGATTGAATGACCAGATGGGTGATTGTGAATTATTTCATGAACCCAAAGTAAAGTCGCCGAACATATCGTTCTGAACACGAACGAAGTGAGTGGTAGGATCTCATCAGGATGACAATACTCATCACCCTTCACCTTCACATATCTGATTTTTCAAAGTCTCCACATAATCACGTTTTACATATTTACTCTCATTACGTTTTTAACAGGATTATAGTGGTTTTTATAAGGTCTATAGAGGTTTTCATAAGGTAGGAATCAGAAAAAAGGGGGTTAGAATTCTACCGGTGAAAATTAAAATCAATCATCATGAAACAACGAAGCCAATCCAATAGAAAAATAAAAAATTATCAATCTGACACGGATCAAAACATAATGAAAAGCCGAAATGATCAAAGTATTGATAAGGCAAAAGCAGAGTTGAAAGTATTGAAACAGTTTATCAGCCGCCGAAAAGAATGTGGCAGCAATGATAAATAAATTAAATAATCGATCATTCGTTAAAATAATAAAGGAGAAGCAATGATTAAACAGATAACAAAACAAATGACAAGTATACTTTGGAGCGTATTAGGTGTAATAATAGTCTCATCCAATATCATGGTTGGCCAAAGCAGAACACCGTGGGAGATGAACCGAGGTGGCTCCTGGTCATATCTTGGTTTTTCACTATCATCCCATGGGGAGATTAGCGCATATAATAACGCGGTAATCCCGTCTGAAACCGATCCGAATTGGGGTCCGGCTCCAAACCCGGAAACAATCGGATTTTCAGAAGCATCCATCCTTCCGGGCAACTGCCTTTCATCAGTGGACTATACGTATTTTCAAACATATGTAAATGTACCCACCAATACAACTGTAACCCAATTTACAATTGCGTTTTCAGGAATCGATGATGGTGGTCGGGTGACAATTTTCAATTCTGCTAATCCAGGTGGTATCGTTGTGCCGGGTAGTTACGTATACCTCGGTGGCACTGGGACAGCAAACTTGGCCAGTTATGTAACGACGGGTCAAAACCGGGTTGTTGTCACCCAAGTTGATGACTGTCCAGTAGGAAATAATTTACAGTCTGCAAGTGTAGTCCTTAATGGACAGACAATTGCACCTCCAATTGCCACAGTACAAACCCTAACGATGCTTGGTGGTAATGGAGCTATAGGCGATATAGACCCGTATATTGATGCATCTTTGGATGGTGGACAAACTTGGGGACCCGCCTACCTGACCGGATGGCATCCTTGGGGATTTGTACCAGGAACAAACTCTTGGGTTAACTTTGATCCCAATAATCAAGTTGGAATAAATAGTACAACCGATTATCGTATACAGTTTTACATACCATCGACTTTTACAAATCCTACGATGACGTTTCAACTAAAGGCGGACAATGAAGGAATCGTTTCAATAAATGGCACTCAAGTTGCTGATGTTGTAGGACAGGGTGGCGGTCCGGTGCCAGACCTGACGGTTAACCAAGCTCTTCATACAGGATTAAACGAGATTACAGTTCAATTAATCGACTGGGGTGGAATTGTCGGCTTAAATTACAGCGTAGTATTAACAATGATATCCGATCAAGGTTTTGAATTGCAACCGGCTGAGAATGTAAGCAACCAGGCTCCAGTCGCCGATGCAGGCACGGACCAGTCCTTTACTTGTGAAGTCGGTCCTACTGTCAACGTGTCATTGGACGGTTCGGCTTCTTCCGATCCTGATGGTGATGCCCTTACCTATTCCTGGTCAGATGGTACTTTAGAAGTTTCGACAGCTGCATCTTTTACCAAACCATTAGTCGGCGGAACACACGCATTTACTCTGACTGTTTCTGATGGCCAAGCCACTGCGACTGATGAAGTGATAGTCACTGTTGAACTGGATCAAACAGCACCGGTATTAGCCATCACAGGCGCCAATTCGATGACGATTGAATGTCCGATTGCTTTTACAGATCCGGGCGCCACAGCCACAGATAATTGTGACAGTGCGCCTGCTGTCACCGCTGCGGGAATAGTAGATAATACTACCCCGGGTGCTTATACAATTACCTACACCGCCACAGATGCTGCCGGCAACACTTCTACAGCAGTCAGAACTGTGAATGTAGTGGATACAACTCCTCCAACAGTTACCGCATCATTAGCACCGGTTGATGGAAAAGTAAAGGAGAACAAAGGAGAATTCTTTGTAGAGTTCACGGCTACTGATGGTTGTTCAAATGTAGTTGTAACCGCAGAGTTGAATGGTGTACCTGTTACCAATGGCCAGAAGGTGAAGCTAAAAATAGATGATGAAGAGAAAGTGAAAGAGAAGAAGGGTAAACTTGAAATCAAAGCACCTTCTTTTGAATTGGTTGTGACCGGCACAGACGCCTCCGGCAATGGGGCATCTGCTAGCGCAGTTCCTGTATTTGCAGATGATGAGGACCATGACGATGACGATGATAAAGATCATGATGAGGATGATGATGACGATGATGACGATGATGATGATGGTAAAGAAGAGCGGGATGGACATGGCGATAGGCTGATGGCTCTGACGCCGGATGCATATTCCTTATCACAGAATTATCCTAATCCATTTAACCCGATTACACACATGGTATACACCCTTCCAGAGGATGGAGTGATGACTTTAACTGTGTATGATATGAGTGGTAAAGCAGTTGCCACATTGGTCAATGGCCACCAATCAGCAGGTAGACATCAAATTACGTTTGATGCTTCTGCTTTAAGTAGTGGTACCTACCTCTATGTGATGAAAACCGGATCATTCCGTGAAGTCAAGAAAATGATTTTCTTGAAGTAAAATTCAAACAGTGTAGCAAGAAAAAAGGGCAGTCCAAAGGCTGCCCTTTTTTTATACCGTGGTCGTTAGGAATAAAATGATGGAGCAGGAACGCTGGTAGCTTTGCGGATGTTCTTGAAAGATTGCTGTACTTGTTTACTTGTTAGAACATTTGGATAAATCCAGATCTTCCGCAACGTTTAGTTTTTTTACTCTTCCCCAATATCTTCATTCCAAATATCAGGATTTTTCTGAATGTAATTCCCAAGCATTGAAATACATTCATCAGACCGGAGATCAATGATTTCAACGCCATTTTGCTTTAGCCATTCAACTCCTCCGGAGAAATTAACCGATTCACCCACGACGACTGTTTTAATTTTAAACTGCCGTATTAATCCGCTGCAGTACCAGCATGGTGCTAACGT
>CAZBEY010000077.1:0-8374 GCA_964491015.1 uncultured bacterium
CTGATGTAAGATTTTGATTTATCCAGGTAGAATCTGTATAAATCCAGTAATTCCCTATGGCAGCTGGAATCAAACCACGATAGGGTTGATCATCCGGCGGGGGATTATTATTATCATTACAGGAAATGAGTATTAATGCAATAATGGTTATTAGTTTGATTTTAACTAACAAATTTTTTACTCTAAAAAAAAGTATTGAACTTGATTTTTAGTTATTTAAATCGTTTCGCAATTGATTTGTCACTCGTCACTAATGAAATTATAATTTACATTTAACGAAAAGGAAATAAAAAGCCCTCTTGAATTTTCGAGAGGGCTTCATAGGTGCTGGTTAAAATTTTATTTATATAAACAGTATAAGAACATATACACACAGGACTATGGATTACAATAAGAATTACAAGGTCTCTTTGCTTTTCCGTTGACCTTCCGTAATTTTTTGGTCTATAAGAGGGATTTGAAAAACACTCTTATGAATCCAACAGAACCAGACCCTTTATCGAGTAAATTAAAATATGAACAGCACATTAACTATAAAGAATGTTTTCGGGATTGTCATTCTTTCAGTTTTATCCGCACTTGCCGTGGGGACCATTATTGTTTCCCTTGGGAATACATATCTTCCTGAAGAAAATTCTGCTGTTGTAAATTTTCTTTCACTATTTATCGGTCAGGGATTTATGATTGTCCCTTTGCTTCTTTTTTTAATCGCAAGAAAGGAGTCCATATTATCGCGATTGCGTATCCGCAAAATTTCACTTCCTGTGATTATTTCGACTACAATTCTATCTGTGGGCCTTATCGTTTTGGTGGATGAATTTGACCGATTATCCAGTCTTCTGTTTACACCGCCGGAATTTTTAGACCAAATGGGGTATATGTTGAAATTCGATTCGTTTGGTGTGGCTCTTTTCCTTATGTTTGGACTCGTCCTATTGGCGCCCCTGGGTGAGGAATTGATATTCCGTGGATTCTTGCAGCAATTTTTGGAAGAATATTGGCAGGATATCACCCGTGCCGTATTGGTCACCAGCCTCTTTTTTGCCATCATTCACTTAAATCCCTTTTGGTTGATACAAATTTATGTGCTTGGCGTTATGCTTGGATATCTTGCCTGGAAAACCGGTTCAATCTGGGCGGGATTTATTCTTCATGCTGCTAATAATTTTGTTGCGTTAATGTTTACCAATTATGATGAATCTCTTACCGGTTTTTATATTTGGAAAGGACATGTTGCACCATGGATTTTATTGCTGGGGATACTATGCATTTATTATGGTTTTATATCCTTGAATAAAACAGCAAAGGTGCAGGCATGAGACAACAAATGTTCGAACGGGAAATTCATGTTCTTAGGGATACTTTTCGCCGATTAATGCGTAGACATGCTCGTTCGAATCTTGTCAAATTAATTGATAAAACACATCCGGCTGATTTGGCCGTTCTGTTTCGTTATTTTGACGGAATTGAACAAGGGGCATTATTCAGCCTCATGCGTCCCAATGACCAAACAGGTGATTTTCTCACAGAATTGGATGATTCGACCCTCCAACGTCTTTTATCCGATTTGTCTGCCGATCAAATCGCCGGGTTCATAGAACCTATCAGCTCCAGTGACCAGGCAGAAATTCTTGGGAACCTCCCGGAAGAACAAGCACATGATGTTATTGAGCTTTTAAAAAAAGAGGAGGTCGAAGAACTTGAAGAAATAATGGCGTACCCGGATGACAGCGCCGGTTCGCTCATGTATACGGACGTGTTCACTCTTCATGAAGATTCAACAGCCAAAAATGCCATTGCCGCCTTACAACACGAGGAAGAAGCGGAAATGGTTTTTTACTTATACGTCACGAACGATGAGGATCAATTGACGGGAATTATATCTTTGCGCGATCTTGTGACCACAGCTCCGGATACATTGCTGAAAAACATTATGACAAGAAATATTCATTCAGTATCTCCTGAAATGGATCAGGAAGATGTGGCTCAAATTGTTAGCCAATACAATTATCTCGCCGTTCCGGTGGTAGAACATGATTCTCGATTACTTGGAATTGTAACGGTTGATGATGTGGTCGATGTTATTCGTGAAGAAGCGACTGAAGATTTTTTACAAATGGCGGGTGTGGGAAAAGACCGGGAAATCTTACTTAAATCCACTTGGAAAAACGCCAAAAGTCGTTTACCCTGGTTGTTTGCAAGTTGGATTGGGGGTATAGCCGCCGCAACGATTATTGGACTATATGAAGACCTCCTTCAAAATACGTTAGCTTTGGCTGCATTTATTCCAGTCATTATCGGCATGGGGGGAAACATTGGCACACAAACATCCACTATCATTGTGCGGGGATTAGCCACAGGGCGAGTCAACCTTGGAAATAATTTTAAAACACTGTTTAAAGAAATTCGTGTCGGTTTAATTCTCGGTGCTTTATATGGTATTATGTTAGGATTATTTGCGCAGACACAATTTGTGGATCTCGCACCAAGTTTGGGAATTATAGTTGGTTTAAGTATCGGTACTTCGATGATCATTGCGACATCGATCGGTGCTTTCGTCCCCCTGTTTTTGAATAAACTTGATGTTGATCCAGCTATCGCCACGGGTCCATTTGTCACAACAAGTATAGATATTGTTGGCGTCACTTTATATTTTCTGATCGCATCTTTGTTTTTACCATTGGCATGAAACTTATGTCCTCATCTTTAGATGTCTTCAGAATATGATTGATTATCTGGCATTTCTAAAACCTCATTATGTAAAACGTATATATTTAATTTCATTCATTACGTTTCACGTTTTAAATAATTATTTTCTCCAATGATCCGTTGATCCTATGAGCTTCTGAGGGATAACCGTGAATTACTTATTATTTGCCCTTTTCGGCTGTTTGGGTGTTTATATATTATTTGTTATCGTATTTCTTTCAGGCTTAAGGAAACAAAAGCCTTTGTCAACGGAACTACCGATTTTTCCCCGTGTTGCTATTGTTGTAGCCGCTCGTAATGAAGAACAAAATATCACTAACCTTCTTGAAGATTTTTCTCATTTGGATTATCCGATCGACCAATTGGATATTGTTATTGCAGATGATCGTTCATCCGATAATACCTGGTCTATTATTGAAGATTATTCCGATCAATATAGCCATATTCGAGGTATTCATATCCAAAAGGAATCATCGGATATGACACCGAAAAAATATGCTTTAACACAAGCAATAGGACAGTCAAATAGTGAATATATCTTATCCACAGATGCCGATTGCCGAATTCCCCGGAGATGGGTGAAAAGTATGGTCTGTTATTTAGACTCCGGCAGCGGAATTGTTGTTGGCGCTTCCTCAATTGATGATTCAGATTCGACTCCTTTTGTACATTATCAAATGATTGATTTTCTCGCTTTGGTTGCTGCAAATGCCGGCGCATCCGGATGGGGATTCAGTTGGACGGGTACAGGCCAAAACTTGGCATATAAACGATCTGCCTTCGAAGAAATTGATGGATTTCATCCGGTAAAAAATCGGGTGTCCGGAGATGATATGTATCTGGTGCAGGCTATTTCAAAAAACCACAAAAGTACATTCAATGCTGATGCCGGTAGTTTTGTTAAAACCAAAGCGGTCTCGTCTATATTTACTTTTTTAAGCCAGCGTATTCGTTGGTCTTCCAACTCCAGAATGGCTGCAAAAACCGACCGGCTATTTTTACTATTTTTATTGAATGCATTTCTTCTGAATACGGGTATTTTAACCGGATCATTCATATCTACTATTCAAGAGTCTGTTCCTATGATATTTGGAATAAAGTTTGTTTGTGACGCACTTGTTATTTATTCCGGCGCCGCCATTTTACAATTATCTGTACCTACAATTATGTTTATCGTTTGGAGTTTATTACAGCCGATTTATATCCCCATCATTGGGCTGGCGGGTCTCGCCGGTAGGTTCTCTTGGAAAAGGTGATGAAATATTTATGGACTGTTTTGTTCGCGTCCTCTTGCCTTTTCGGTCAGGAATATTCAATAACGGTCTTTGGAGCTCCTTTCGCTTCGGTCAACATGGAAAGAGGGGAGGGAGAACTGACCTTTCACACAGAAACAACCGGAATATTAGACAATCTTTGGCCCGTTGATAATACGTATTTCATTTCGTATGACTCTTCAAATTATGGTTTTAGGCAATTCGAAAAAAATATTCGTCAGGGATCGGTGTCGTATTCTTTAAAGGCACATTATGACACTGATAAAAAACAAGTGTTATATGATAACATTGCCTTGGATCGTACTCCGGATGTCCAAACAATATTTTCAATGTTACTTCGGGTACAGGAAGAAAATATTGAGGAACTTGATACCAAGTGGTTTCTAATGGAACATGATGGCCAACTATATGAATCCAGATACCTTTGGGCTGAAACAGACACTATTATAATCAACAGTGACGAAAAAATCTGCGATCATTACCGACTGGACATAAAGAAAGTAGAGGGTTTTGCTTCTCTGCCGGAACAACCTGATTATTTTATGAATAACATTACAGAGAATAAAGCTATCCGGCAAATTTGGGTTGAAAAAACAAATCACCAACGCATTGTAAAAGCTTCTGTTAAATTGTATGGTTTAACTTTTATTGCGAAATTAGACCATGACTGAACACACATTTTTACAAGTATACAAAAAGCACATCATCATTTGGTTGCTGATTGTTGCATTTATTGTCATTGCCCTAAAACTTGGAATTGATCAGAAGGTTGTTGTTTTTATAACCTTAGTCCTGGGGCTTTTTACGCAACTATTTGCCGGGTTGGGCGCTTTGCTTGCAATGGTTCCGTTCATCGGACCCTTAATTGTAAAAGTCTTTGCCATTCCATTTTTCTGGATCCTAAATGCTTTGGGTTATTTCGTCGGCGTGATAGCAATTAAAAGAGGTTATTCAAGTGAATTTGTCAAATCGAGAGTATTGACTCTTTCCCTATTGGTGGGAATTGTTGTCGGTTATATTCTCGGACATATTTTTCCGTTAAGATAAATGATGGATATTCTCATATTACAGGGGCCGAATTTTAATTTAATTGGCGTTCAATCGGCTAAAACAGGTGAACGAATAACTCTTGATAAAATAAATAAAAATCTTCGTCGTCATGCCCATGACATCAGTTTAGATATTCAACTGCGCTTTTTGCAAACACATAAGGCTGATAAAGCCGTTTCATTTCTCCATCGAAATCGAAATAAAGCTGACGGTTTATTAATTGCACCGGCATCATGGGGGCGATATGAATATTCACTTTTAGATGCGTTAAGTTTATCCGGACTGCCCAGTGTACAGGTTTTATTAGATAATCCGTATTTTTCTCTAAGTGCAGCCGATTCCATTTTTACACCCGTTTGCAGCAATACAGTGTCCGGGCATCCATTATCTGTATTTAACTCAGCTTTGGATAAACTTCTGAAGCATACTTCCTGATTATTTCGTTGTTCTACACTAAATTAATTATTGCTCACTACCTACTTCAATACCGGATGGTCTCCCTACGTTCCTTTTTGAAATATAATGTAAGGAGTGGACCGTTTTTATCTGATCCTCTCTCAGTTTTTATTCCCCAATAATGGGGATATATAATTAGAGGTGTCATGTGATATGGGAAGAATGATAAATATCAAACGATCGTTACGGCTATCTTATGGTAAATTAATACTGTATTTTTATTTCTTCATTCAGAGCTGTACGCCGCCGGTAACGACTCCTGCAGAGAAAACAATAAAGCCTATTCACATTTCCATTGAGGATGATGAAACATCTATTTTAGTGTCTTTCACAAATCATCTGAACTCCGATCAAATACTCACCGTTAATGATACACTCAATAGAATCCCTCTTCATACGTTTAAACAAAAAATATACAATCGCCTCAGTAATGATTCTCTGTCTGCCGTTGTATATAACCGCGTGATGAAAATTATTCCGTCCGGCTTATCGTTTTATACAATCGACTCAACAGTATATGCCCATAATACGATTTCGATGCAGTATACATTGAACACTGACCTTGTCGATTATATTATTTCATCTGTTATGGAAGACGGGGCCAAAAGTGAGAATAAAATCATTTATCCGCTGTTTACCAAAAAACATTCACCACCGGGCGTCGATGCTGTCTCAGGGCTGAATCTTCTATTACCCTGTAATAATATACCGGTACCCAAAAGAGCCTTGCTGCTCCCAAATGCTCCCCGATCTTATCGAAATGGTATTCACCGGGGTATTGATTTCTATGCCAACTGGGGAACACCGGTTCAAGCTGTTGCCGATGGGGTGGTGATACGGGCAGATCATCAATTTGAAGAAGTTTCTCCCGGGTTCAGAAAACAGCTTTTGTCCGAAGCAAAACAGTTGGGACATACACCTTCCGATGTTTTCGAACACGTGCTGGTGGGACAATCAGTGTATATTGATCATGGATTTGATTTGGTCCCAGGTTACAGGGCTGTCTCTATTTACGCCCATTTGTCCCACATTAATAAAAATATAAAACCAGGAAACGCTGTTTCGGCCGGTCAATTAATTGGTCTCTCCGGAAACAGCGGGACTGAACCCAGTACGCAAGGATTGCGAAAGGGCGCTCATCTCCATTGGGAATTGATTCTGCAAGATGCCGGTGGAGAATATTATTTAGGGCAAGGATTTAGTTATGATGAACTTTATAATAAATTATTAAGAATCTTCAGCAAATAGTTCGTTATGAATCACAATGCCTTCATCGTGCATAAATTGATTCAAAATAATATCTTTATTTAATTCGGGATTGTTTTCCAGTGTTTTTGTCAGAAATAGTGAATAAATGTTTTCGATTACTTTTCGTTTTAATTTTAAATCAAATTTCGGAAATAGATTTCTATTATCGTCAAACCATCTCACCATCAGATGCCTGGCCAACACATCCGAAAATACTTTATTGAAGGAAAATCCGTTATTGATTGTTACAGTCGAATAAAATGAAAAAGAATTTGATGTTTTTATAAACCAGTCCAACGTTAATTTTCCTTCACCGATTTTCCCTAAAATGGAATTGGTATCTAACCCATTTAAAGCTGATATTGAAATTCCTGACATTGATTTAATTCCTTCAATGCTCTGAGCTGCATCCCATAGATCATACAATTCATTATAATCTAATGAAGCATCATATTTTTGATGGAGACCCTCAATGAAGTTTGAAAAATGTTCTTCTTGATAGCCATATTTTCCTTTTATCAAGTCTTTTTTCAATTTTTCACGATCAATTATAATTTTGTTTTTGCCTGTTTTTGGTTTAATTAAATCAACAATAATAACATGAAATCCCATGGGTGTTTCCACCGGTCCATATAATTTTCCTTCCGGAGAAGACCAAACAATATCATTGAAATTTTTTGGCATAAGACTAAAATTGAGCAAGCCCATTTCATTCCCTTTTATTTTTGAGGGTGGTGATTCGCTATAAATAGATAAAGCTTCTCTATAGGATATATCACCTTTGGAAAGTCTGTTAAAAATTATTTTTGCTCGCTTGAATGCCTGCATTTTTGACCTGTCACTGGCTTTACCAAAAGAGAATTTGTGAGAAACAGTTATCGTTTTTACAACAATATCCGTATTAAGCGCGAGCTCAACAAATTCCAATATGCTGTCTGTAACAGTAAATTGATTTGAAATATATTTTTCTACCTCTTGAACAATGAGACCGTTGTTTAAGCGATATTCTTCATCCTCAATATTCAAACCGATTTCATCTAATTCATTTATCGGTTTATTTGATAAAATTTTATGGACTGCATATTTCCTAACGAAGTTTCTTTTTTGGGTTGGATTTAAATTATTAAAAGCTTCTTCATCAATGGTTTTATATATATTGGATAGATAAATATTTTCTCCCTGGATCGTTGCTGCCACATCCTTGAAACCGGAGCATGAAAGAAGCATGAAAAATAAGCTGATTAATATGGTTTGATTGGTCTTCATTTGGGCGGTGAATTTAAAAAAAAAGGGCGGCAATTAAGCCGCCCTTTTTTACATCATATTCTGATTGTTTATTTCAGAAACATCATTTTACCGGTTAAGGCACGGTTTTGTGCTTCTACGCGATAAATGTAAACACCTGATGCAACCTGAATACCTTGACTATCGGTACCATTCCATTTTACGGACTGCAAGCCAGCTTGCATTGCGCCGTTATGGATGGTTGCCACTTCTTCACCCAGGAGTGAATAAACGGTAACCGTTACATCACTGCGAACATCGAGATTAAACGAAATGTTCGTTGTGGGGTTGAAGGGGTTCGGATAATTGCCTTTTAATGAAAAGGCATCCGGTGTTCCAACGCCGTCTTCCAC
>CAZBEY010000078.1:0-1873 GCA_964491015.1 uncultured bacterium
AAAATTCCCGAAGCAAAAAGTATTGCCGTTTGAATACGTTTTCTTGAATATACAATGGATGCGGCTGCGATAACGTAATCATCGTTAATATATTCATTCAGCCCAAACGACCACTTTAGCGTGTCTCCTATAATGGTATCGGCATTGGTGGTTGTAACCACGCCCGGCATGAATACCCAATATTGAAATTGATCGTCTTGGAGGTTGGTTGTCAATTTCAGTTCTTCTTCATAAACATCTGTCGCTTTGCTCAAAAAAGTGCTGTATCCTACAGGTAAATCATGTTGAAATGGTAACAGCATTTGGTCAATAAAGCGCTGTTTATCTTCCAGTTCATTAAAAAGTTCTTTTTGGTGGATTCGAGCCAATGTATTGTGAATATGGTTTAAGACTCGATCGGAAAGAACTTGATCGATTGTCGTTTCAAGATCGTTCTGCAAATCATTTATTCCGGCAGAGCACATATAATATAAGGCTTCATCTAACCATCGAGTGGAATCTGTATCGCTCTCTCGGAGACTTTTACCGAGTGCCGGATATTTTCGATACACTCTCCTGCCTTTAAATTCATTTCGCATTGTATAACGTGTTGCGAAAAGTCCGGCAGATCGTAGAATTTGAATAGGGTGTTGAAGAGCAATCAACGAGTCCTCTCTGGAAGTGAACAATAGCGGCCCCTCATTAATGCCGCTTGTTTCCATTATCCAGATATCATCTTTTTCATTTTGTTCTTTTTCTAATTTTGTTGTCCATGCTGGCCCCGATGGGTGGGGAAAATCATTATTAAAAACATCCGTTGAATCTCCCTGAGTCCGGATGAACGTTGAATATCGTCCATCAGGAAAAACTTTGATTGAAAAGATTGTTTCTACGCAACCGGTAAATAAAATGCCCGACAGTGCAATGATTGAATAATATTTATCTCTTGTGAACATAGGCATAGATATGAGGTAGTGTAATATAACATAACCAACCTGTAATTCCGCCAAAAAGACTGTCTAGAGGATAATGAAAAGAACAAATAAATGTTGAAAAAGAAATGGCAATAAATGCAGCGGACCAAAGTATTTTGAGCTTGGGTAAAAATATTTTTGCATATTGTGTTGTAATTAATGCGCCTGCTACATGAAGACTGGGAAAGGCGCCGCCGCCGGCGTCTAAGTGGTAGATTAAATTCATGAGAGGAATAAACAATATACCTTCCGGAATTATTTCCGCCCTTAATGGAACTGGGCCGTTCGCCGGGATAAATATGATAAACCATTGGTGTATAATAGAGGTCAAAGCGAGAACAAATATATATTCTGAAATTTTCGGATGTCTTGATTTATAAACAATCCAGGCTGGAACTCCGAGCATTAGATAATAAGTGAAATAAATAAAGTGCCATATCTCCAAACCCAATACATTTAGTTTACCTGGAATAACCCGATACAGAGGAACTTGAAAAATAAGCAAGTCCCATTTAGAAAATATATAATCCAAGCTATTTGGAATAACAGAAAACCGTAGTTCACATGCTTGGGGATAATGCCATATAAGAAGAAAAACTGGGTAAAACGTGTGTAAAAATTTATATGGCTGCCGATCATAATGTTTGACCAACCATACTGAAAGAAATATCCAAATGGAAATAGTTATATTTAATTGAATATGCCCGATCCAATCAGGGATATTATGATTAAAAAGAAGAATGTGAACCGATAGCAGCAGTTCATACAGGAGAATGAGTTTATCAGCGAGGTTCAGCATAAAATATATCGGGAAAATCTTATGATGTAGATATTATAAATAAATACTACCGCCCCAACAAATGATTGATCATTATTTACAGGTTTGAAATCCCTCTTCAAACCCAAATATTTGTCATTGC
>CAZBEY010000078.1:1973-8289 GCA_964491015.1 uncultured bacterium
GCGATCCGCCGGCTGGCGGAGAAGCAATCGCCTTCCATCAGCAAGCGCAAAGACAACAATAATCTCTGGACATCAACCCACCCAAGGAGATCACTTCGTTGCTCCGCGCCTCGCGATGACAAGATCAGGCTTCCCTGCTATCGGGGAAGAAATTAACATCAGTGGACAATGACAATTATTGATGTTTTAAGGGAAGATAAAAAATCAAAAAGTCATTCGCAGTGAATTTTGTATTGATCTTATTATCAACAGGGCATCAGCTCCGGAAACGGTCCCGGATGGATTGAAATTTCCGGTTAGTAAATCCGTTTGCATAATACCTCTTTCAGAACAAAGAGCCATGGCATTATAGGCGTAATGGCTGCTTGGGACATCACTAAACCTGGAAGGGCTCTCTCCAAAATAGCGTATTTCTAATCCGGCATCTCGCGTGGCAACTACCAGCAAACGCTGAACCGCCATAGCATATTCAGCTCGAGTAATTACAGCGTCGGGGTGAAATTTTCTATCGGGGCTGACTGCCAACACATCGTATTGGGTCATTTCATTAATCCACGTTTCAGCCCAATGTCCTTGACTGTCCATTGGATTGCCGGCTGAACTACCGGCAGCGTTGTATTGTCCCGGAGTTTGAAATCCTGCATTTTGTTGAGGCATTCTGGCAAATAATTCACTAATTTTCAATTCTTCTGCAAATAAAACGGCGAGATCCGCCCGGGTGATTTTTTCGTGCAAAGCCACTTTTTTCCCTACAGATGTCCCGGGCATCGCACGAACAATTTTTTGCGCCAATGTCCATTTGTCATCGGCTCTTCCTGCATATTCACCTTTTCTAATCACAACTTTTTGGAAATAAGACCCAGCCTCATCAAATTCATAATTATATAAATGGGCAACGCCGTAATAGTAAAGAGAGGCCTCATGGGTTTCCTTTCTTTTCAGCGCTTTATCCAACAGTTTGGTAGACCGCTTAAACCAATATTTCTCACTTCCGCGGAGGGTAATCCAAACCCTGGCTCCCAACGCCAAAACATCAGGATCCTTGTCGCCCTTGCCAACACCCTTATTCACATTGCTTCTGGCTTCGTTATTATTTCCTAAATAAGCATGAGCCAATCCTAACCCGCAATATCCTATTGCGAATTTTTTATCCAGATCGACTGATCGCTGAAATGATGTTAATGCGGCAGTATAGTTACCGGATTCAACCGCCCGCATCCCTGCTTTAAAATGGTATTCAGGTGTATCAACATCGCTTTGTGGTTTTTGACTACATCCGGCAATAATGAATATAGCCAACACAAAATAAAGTATATGTCTCATGGTTTTACCCTTATCGTTAGTACAACTTGATGGAATATATGACGAAATTTATTTAAAAAAAAAGACAGTGATTAACAAAGATTGATTTATGTCACATTATTAAAGGTTTAATTTGCAAATAGTGATATGTTTAGATAATTTCTCTGAACATTCAGCATAGGGGATAAATAGAGGATGAAGTCTAAATTACGCAAAAATACAATAGGCGTTATTTTTTTGGTTTCTATTTCTGTCATTTGGCCTCAAGGTCAAACAGCTCAGGGGACAGGATACGGGCAAACGAAAGATGCAGCGATAGAACAGGCAAAACGGGACGCAGTTGAAGTGGGGCTTGGGGCTTTTATTTCATCAGAAACCGTAGTGACAGCGACATCATTGAGTGATAATATTTACTCCAAAGCTCAGGGGTTTGTTAAAACATTCAAAATTGTGTCAGAAAAACAAGGACCTGACGGTCTTTGGGAAGTGACGCTGGACGCAGAAGTAACCCAAATGCTGGATCAGGTTATGCAGGATGAAGCTGCGCTACAAACGCTTTTGAATTCCATGAACCGCCCGAGGATCATTTTTATGATCAGGGAAGACAATTTGATTGATAATATTCCCACCGATTTTGCTGAAACAAAATTATTGAGCATGTTTTATGAGAAAGGGTTTGATGTTGTAGATCGACAACTGGTTTCGGCGCTAAAAGGACAGACTGACTATGAGCAAGCACTGACAGGAAACGTTTCGGCCGCAGCAAAGATAGCGAGTATGCTGGGAGCTGAAGTGATTGTTATCGGTTCAGCAAAAATTTCATCCGGCGGTAAAATATATAATATGGTTTCCGGGCAAGCAGATATAAGCAGTAAAATTGTACGAGCTGACACGGGAGAAATTTTAGCAGCGGTTCCCAATGCCCATGGTAAAAAACCACATATTTCTGCTTCGACCGCCGGAGTGAATGCCACCCAAGAAGCAGTGGATAAATTGGGGAATGATATTATACGCCAACTCATCGAGAAATGGAGCACTCAACAATCAAATTTTATAAAAGTGTTTATCGTCTTAAAAAATACTGATTTCATGTCTTACATGACGTTTGAATCCTTTTTAAAAGCCCAAACCGTGTCCGGAATTAGGAATGCCTACGCAAAAAGTTTAAACGATGGTGTGGCTGAATTTGAAGTTGAATTTGAAGGAAAAGCACAAGCCTTAGCGATGGGGTTAAGCAGAACATCCCCAGATGGATTAGATTTTAAAGTGACAGGATTATCCGGCAATCGTATCACAGCAGAAATTATACAATAACAATGAGGTTCGTAATGAAACAGGTATTTTCAATCATTTTCATTTTAAATATTATTGCAGGGCAAACATCGTTTGTGGGTGAACAACTCGAAAGAGGTTCTATCAACTATTCGGACAGAACTATTCAGGCGATCGGTATTGGATTTATACCGGAAAATGTTATTAATGCCGGGCAAGCCCGTCGAGCGGCATTGAGAATTGCAAAACAGGATGCATTGCGTCAACTCATCGAAATAGTGAATGGAGTAGTCGTTACCAGTGAAACGACCATGAGCAATGCCATGTTTGATGATGTAATAAAATCTAAAGTTCAAGGTGCAATTCGGGGCGCCCTACAAGTGGGTGAACCTCGATATTTGAGTGATACATCCATTGAGGTGACGTATGAAGTACCTATGAGCGGCATTTCTGATGTCATTACACCTCCAACGGGATTTTTACCGCCATCTCCTCTCGGGAGTACACCTCCAACCACAGAATTAGCCGCCCCCACCACATCAGCCATTACCGGGTTAGTCGTCGATGTCCGTGGCCTCAGTTTGCGTCCTGCTATGTCACCCAGGATTTTGGATCAGAATGGTGGTGTCGTTTATGGCCCCGGAAATTATACAAGGGAATATGCTATTCAAAATGGTGTGGTCGGATATGCCAAAGGTTTAGAAAGAGCGCAGGCAGATGATCGCATTAAGGGAAATCCACTGGTCATTAAAGGTGTCTCTGCCAGCGGATCAAACAAGGCCGATGTGGTGATTGCCAATGCAGATGTAATGAAAATTCAATCTGCCAATAGTTCTAATGGGATACTTAAGGATTGCAGAGTACTATTCGTATTGGATTGATAATTTCCACGGATTTAAACCATGATTAGAGAGAGGAAAACTGTGAATATTTTTGTTAAATTGATTACAATAATTTTAATAGCAGGCTGTTTGGGTCTATCACAGGATGCAGGCGAAGTAGCTGTTGTCCCTCATGATACCACAACAGACCCAGGATTAAAACAGGGAGATTTGGCACCGTCATGGGCGCTAATGTATGCGCCAGGGAAATTCGAATTTTTAAAGACTTGGACTGTCGAACGTGATAAAAAATTGCGATTGTTTGTGTCTCAACCAGACCGATATCCGGTCGTATTAAGTTTTTTTGCTACCTGGTGTAAACCTTGCATGAAAGAATTACCTCATTTGGAAAATGTTTATCAGGCTTATAAAGATAAACCGGTCAAATTTTTTCTGGTGGATATTACAGAAGCGACTCGAAATAATAATGGTTTTGAAGATTCTCCCAAAGCAGGTTCCTTCTTAGCTGAAAAAGGAATAACGATACCCATTTTGTACGATACAAGGGGTGTTGCTAAAGAAAGATATGGGGCAAAAACATTGCCCAGATTATTTGTTATTGATAAATTTCAGATCATTCGCTCTGCGCGACAAGGATTTCATGAAGATGAGGACTTGGAAGGTGAATTGTCTGAATTGATCGATGAACTGCTGGCAGAACAGGAGTAATGCGTGTGTGCCAGCGCACGGAATATTTAATAATCATTTGATAAATTGGAGAACACAATGATGTTAACCAAAACCAATATTACGTTAATCTTCTCATTCTTGCTGTTCCCAGTATTTTTATTGGCTCAGGGTAACCCTACTCTAAATGAGGAAACAGAGGCTGAACTTGCTTCCGGTAAGTATACGGTCGCCATATTGGACTTTGAAGGACGAGGTATTTCACAATTAGAAGCTGCAACACTTACTGATCGTCTTTCTTCGGAATTGGCGAATACGGATGCGGTAATCTTGGTAGAAAGAAATCAAATGTCTGAAATACTTGATGAACAGGGCTTTCAGCAATCCGGTTGTACATCTGCAGAATGTGCCGCAGAAGTGGGAGCATTATTGGGTGTAAAAAATATGATATCCGGCGCCTTTGGAAAGCTGGGGAATACATATACCATTGATGCAAAAATGTTTTCAGTGGAATCGGGAGCTACCATCAAAACAGTCAGCAAATCCTATAAAGGTGAAATTGACGGCTTAATTACTGAGATTGAAATCCTGGCGTGGGAAATTTTAGGATTAACACCACCCGATCATATATTAGCCAAAAAGAAACAACCGGAAGTTGTGGCAGCGGTGATCGAACCGGCAAAAAAAGGTGGGAGCAGCTGGTTGTTATGGACCACTCTAGGACTTGCTGCAGCCGGTGGCGGAGCATACTATTATTTAACTTTAGAACAGGCTCCATCAGCACTGCCCGAACCTCCGGCAATGCCTTAATAAACTAATTTAAAACCAGGATCTATTATGATTAAGCGGTTAACAACTTATTTATCTATAATAATATTGCCTACCCTATTACTTGCGACAGAAACCTCGACAAGTGCAGTTGGCCAACTTGTATATTTCCCTTTTAACGGTAATGCAAATGATGCAAGCGGTAATGGAAATAATGGGACTGCAACCGGAAGCGTTACTTTTAATCCCACAGGTGGTGTATCGGGCGGTTATGCCAACATAGCAGGTATTTCTGATAAAATCACCATACCTCATAATAGCAATTTTAATATGCCGGATTCATTTACGGTTCAGTTTTGGTTTCGCCAGCGAAGCGATCAAAGTACTGCGCAAACTTTGGTTAAAAAGGGTTCCAGTACAACTTATAATTTTTATGTGTTTCGGCAATTGTGGAACACGTATAATTTTGGACCGGTTATTGCCGGTTACCGAAGCAATGTTACCGGCTATTGGAAACAAGTGAGCAATTCCAATCAATTAACACACAATGTTTGGCACCATGTTGCCTATACAAAAACGTCGACAGGGCATGCTTACTATCTTGATAGTAAACTTATTAGTTCTTCAAATACGACAGATCCTGCGAAAACAAATTCAAGTGATATCATTATTTGCGATACTGCAATAGATACTGATATTGACGAATTAAAAATATATAATAAAGCTCTGTCGGCAACAGAGATTTCGACTTATTACGATACACTCGATACAACAACGCCTTCCGCGCCCACAAATCTAACAGCATATCCTCAGTCAGGACGGGTTTATTTATATTGGACTGCAAGCGCTGATTATGATGTTGATAAATATTATATTTTTCGCAGCACCACCAGTGGTTTTACACCATCGGCGGGTAATAAAATCGACTCATCATCGACCAGCAGCTCTTATACTGATACAAGTGTGACGTTTGGCACAACATACTATTACAAAATTTCAGCTGTTGACGGCGCCGGACATGAAAGCGGATATTCCAGCCAGGTGAGTGGCAGTCCCTTGATTGCCGCACCTACGGGTCTCACTGCTACTCCCGGGAACGCTCAAATAACGCTAAAGTGGAATAAAAATACGGAAAGTATTGTTTCTAAATATTTCATATATGGAGGTTTCTGGTCTTATCCATGGGAAAAGGTGGATTCCACAACAAGCATTGGTGATACAACAAAAACAATCACAGGTCTCACTAACGATACTACATACTACTATCGTATTAAAGCAGTCGATACCTCCGGGAATTTAAGCGATTATTCTAGCGAAGTAAATGCAGTCCCTTCTGATGTTGCACCTGAGGTCCCAACCGGTCTTACAGCAACTTCAGGAAATACTAAAATTACCTTGAAGTGGAATAAGAATACGGAAACCGATTTTGCCAAATATATCATTTATGGCGGGACATCCTCAAGCCC
>CAZBEY010000079.1:0-8265 GCA_964491015.1 uncultured bacterium
CTGGTCAAGGAAATAAAAAGCCCTCTGCAAAATGCAGAGGGCTTTAAGAATCAGTTTTTAGAATTGAACTTTTGAATGATCCTTAATATGGCTTATGCTATGCCACGCAGACAGTCGTCCCAAATCCAATGGATTATCTGTCATTCGGTTTCGACGATGGGATCGCTTCAATCGATTCAAGATTCTATTCCTTAACTTCATCGGAATGTTTCCCTTGAAATACTTGTTTCAAATAGCATCTTCATATTCAATACGCCAATAGTCCATCAGCGTAGATTTGCAAAGCTGCGTGGGCGATGAGAGATTCGAACTCCCGACTTCCTCCTTGTAAGGGAGGCACTCTGACCAGCTGAGTTAATCGCCCGATTTTTTAAACAACATTTTATGAACGAAGCTGGTCAAAACCAGCTGCCCCGCCTTCGTTCCTACGTCGGGCAGGCTGTCCACCGAAACTGCTTTTGCAGTGTAGGAGGAAATTAATCGCCAAAAACGGCTGCGAAATTAAGAATCTTTTTTCGTTTTTGGAGTTGTTTTCTTTACTCTTTTTTTCTTTCTTCCATTCATCCCCGGTAAAGCGATGTCAATAACATCCATCATTTCTTTGGCAAAATGAAATGTGAGATCTTTTTTAATGTGATCTGGAATTTCTTCCAGGTCCTTTTTATTATGATCAGGTAAAATAATGGTTTTAATACCGGATCGATGGGCCGCTGTTACTTTTTCTTTCACACCGCCAATGGGAAGCACATTCCCCCGCAAGGTAATTTCTCCTGTCATAGCTACTTTATCTTTTACAGATTTTCCCGTCAATAATGACAACATGGCGGTGAACATACTCACACCGGCAGAAGGTCCATCTTTTGGTATGGCTCCGGCCGGAACATGAACATGGATATCAATTTTTTCATGAAAATCATCTTCAAGTCCAAGTATATCTGTATGTGAGCGAATGTATGTTAGAGCAGCTGTTGCTGATTCTTTCATGACATCGCCCAGTTGTCCCGTAAGGGTCAATTGACCTTTTCCCTTCATTTTGGATGCTTCTATAAAAAGAATATCACCACCTGCAGCTGTCCATGCCAATCCGGTAACGACACCCGGTTTAGTTGTTCGCTCCGCCAACTCGGAATAAAAACGTGGTGCACCAAGATAAGTATTTACCTTCTTTTGTGTTAAGTTAACTTTACGGCTTTTCTTTTCGACATATTCACGGGCAACTTTCCGCAGCACATTTGCAATTTCCCTTTCCAGGTTCCGTACACCAGCTTCACGAGTATATGAACGAATCAGCTCTTTAATCGCAGATTCATCAAAACCGACCTCTTTTGACGTGAGTCCATTTTCTTCAATTTGTTTTGGGATTAAATGTCGGTTGGCAATTTTCACCTTTTCATCTTCAATATAGCCGCTGAAATCCAATATTTCCATCCTATCTCTTAAAGCCGGTGGTATCGGATCTTGATAATTTGCTGTGGAAATGAACATGACATTGCTCAAATCGAAATTCACCTCCAGATAATGATCGCTGAACGAATAATTTTGTTCCGGATCCAACACTTCCAATAGTGCAGATGATGGATCACCGCGAAAATCCATGCCTAATTTGTCGATTTCATCTAACATAAATACCGGGTTATTTGTACCCGCCTTTTTCAGAGATTGAATAATTCTTCCTGGTAGTGCACCGATATACGTTCTACGATGACCTCTGATTTCAGCTTCATCTCTCACACCGCCGAGAGAAATTCGAATAAATTCTCGACCCATTGCCCGTGCTATGGATTTCCCTAAAGAAGTTTTACCCACTCCGGGAGGACCGGCAAAACAGAGAATGGGTCCACGAACAACACCGTCCGGATCCTTTTTTTGTTTTAATGATCGAACAGCCAGATATTCCAATATCCGCTCTTTAATCTTTTCTAACCCGTAGTGATCTTCATCCAATATTTCACCCGCTTTTATAACATCCAGAGATTCTTCAGACGACTGAGACCATGGAAGATCTGCCAGCCATTCAATATAAGTTCTCGCTACGGAGTATTCAGGAGATTGAGTGGGAATGCGGGAAAGTCTATCTAATTCTTTCAACGCAACTGATTCAGCCTCTTCAGACATTTTGGCTTCTTTTACTTTATCTTCCAATTCATTGAGTTCAACGGTTCCCTCATCTTCGCCCAATTCTTTCTTAATCGCTTTCATTTGCTCACGCAAATAATATTCCCGCTGCGTTTTTGAAATTTCATCATGGACTTCACTCTGAATTTCATCCCCCAGTTTTATACGTTGAATTTCACGAGCCAGCAGTGAGATCGATTTCTCGATACGAGATTTGATGTCTAATTCTTCCAAAATTTCCTGTTTTTCCGAATTGGAAACAGTCAAAAGTGATATAGCTCTGTCTGCCAGCCTGGATGGTTTTTGTATATTTGACAACATACCGGAATGTTCTTCCGTAAGGTTTGGCGCCACTTGAATCAATTCTGAAAACGTTGTTCGCAAATTCTTTACTAGAGCATCCAATTCGATGTCAGATTCTTCTATATCCTTAACGCGGGTTACTTTTGCAACATAATATGGATCATCATCTACGTATTCCAGCATCTTGACCCGTTCCACCCCTTGAACGATGGCAGATTTACTATTGTCAGGCATATCAAACACTTTCAGGACCACAGCCAGAGTTCCAAAAGAATATAGATCTTCCGGTCTCGGATCTTCGATGGATCCATCTTCTTGTGCCACAACAACAATGTGTTTTCCCTGTGGCGGCAAATCATTTATGAGCTTGAGCGATTTTTCCCTACCTACATAAATAGGAATAACCTGCTGTGGAAACAAAACTGTATTTCGTAGAGGCATGACAGCAAATTCTTCGGTGGGATACTTTATATCTTCAGACATAATTTTCCTTATTTAAAAATATTGTTAAATAGATAGACAATTAATATGCCATGGAAGTTTATATGCACATATGGCAGGTTTATTTCCAACAATGGTCATGATGGCAATAAATGGCAGGAAACACAATCGGTTCGAAATTCGTGTGGAATTTTAGGAACGTCTCCCAGCCCGGGTATTTCCATTTCTTGTTTGTGGCATTTCAAACAAGAATCTTCGTCATTATATTTTTGATGCGGCCCTTCATCACGTCCTTCAAAAAGATCTGATAATGGAGGTGCAATTTTACCATCAACAATGATCGGTTGATTTACTCGAGCAGCTTCTTCTTTTCCAAAATCCTGTTTCAGGTTTATTGTGAAAACTAAAATGATTCCGGCCAGACCGATTAGGCCGTATATAACTGTTTTATTCATAAATCGCCTTTACTCCGCTTAATTTTGCTTGTTCATCGGCATGATAGGAACTTCTTACCAAAGCGCCTGATTCTACTTTTTTGAATCCAATCTCCAATCCGAATTTTTTGTAATCTTTAAATTCATTCTTATCCGCGTATCTCATGACAGGCAAATGCCTTCGGGTTGGTTGAAGATATTGGCCAATGGTAAAAATGTCTACGCCAATCCCTACTATTTCGTTCATTGTATTCAAAACTTCTTCCCTGGTTTCCCCTAATCCAACCATCATACTAGTTTTGGTTATTAACCCATGGTTAACTGATTGGTTTAGGACATCTAGGCTGCGTGTCCAATTGGCTTGAGATCGAACCTGTTTACTGATCCGTTCAATACATTCGATATTGTGGGAAAATATTTCCGGTTGTGCAGAAAATACTGTTTTCAGTGCAGGCTTGTATCCTTTAAAATCCGGCGTTAGTACCTCGACTGTACAGGAAGGAACATGTTTGTGAATTTGTTCAATCGTTTCCGCCCAAATTCTTGCACCGTAGTCTCCCTTTAAATCGTCGCGATCTACGGACGTAATAACCACATGACGAAGTTTCATTTTCTTTACGGCCAATGCTGTTCGAGTTGGCTCCAGGGGGTCATCCCACGTTGGTTTACCCGTTTTTACCGAGCAAAATCCGCATGCTCTTGTACAAACATCTCCATGAATCATCAAGGTTGCCGTTCCTCGATCCCAGCATTCATAAATATTGGGACAGCGAGCTTCTTCACAAACGGTATTCAATTTATTTGAATGAACAATTTGCTCCACATGCTTATATTTATCACTGATGGATAACCGTATTTTAGGCTTATTTATTATATATTCCTGCATCGTCATCAGAAGAGGTGATCCAAATCCATATTCTCCAGATTATTTAAAACCATTTCGATAAAACGAGCCCCCCCGGCTCCGTCAATTAGACGATGATCAAATCCTAGGGATAGATACATCATACTGCGGATTCCAATACTTTCTCCTTCGTGTGATTTAATAACGACTGGTTTCTTCTTTATTGTCCCTACTCCCAAAATGCCGACATTCGGCTGGTTTATTATTGGTGTTCCGGTCGTTACATTAAAAACGCCAAAATTTGAAATGGAAAACGTTGAATCGGTTAATTCATCAGGAGTAATCTTTTTATCTCTTGCCCGAACAGCCAAATCTCGCACTTTTCTGCAAATTCCCAAAAAATTCAATTCCTCACATTTTGGGATGACCGGAACCATTAGTCCTTCTTTCAAAGCGACAGCCAATCCAATATTCACATTTTTCTTATGAATAATCTCTGTTCCGTCCAGGGAACTATTCATTTCAGGAAATGCCAACAATGCACGAATAGTTGCTGCAACAATAAATGGAGTGTAAGTGAGGGAAAATCCTTCAAGAGCTTTAAATTGTTGATTGCGATTCTCCACAAATGTTACAATCCTTGTCATATCGACCTCATTCATCAGATGTACATGAGCGGCCGTATCCAAACTCCGACGCATGCGTTCTGCAATAATTTGACGGATTTTAGTCATTTCCTCGCGTTCATCCCTTAAGGGCTTCGTTAACGGTAAAGGTGTGGTGGTAACGCCTGGTTCCGGTCTTACAGAAGTTTGAGAGATGACAGGAGTGGTTGACCTCTGTTCTATATAGGCCAATATATCTCCCTTGGTTACCCGGCCATCATACCCCGATCCTGAAAGTGAAGCTAACTCCGTCAAACTGATACCTTCTTTTTTGGCAATGGATTTCACAACTGGAGTATAGAACCTTTTCTTTCCAAGGCTGTGCTTTTTGTCATCCTGCAATTTTTCAAATACTTTTGGGGTTATTGGTTTACTGGGAACCATCTCAAAGGTCGATTCCTCATCAGATTTCGGCGTTGTTGGTGATTCTTTTAGTGATGTAGCATCACCTTTAGTCTCGATACGAGCAATGATTTTCCCCACCTCAATTACGTCGTTTGGTTTCGCAAGAATTTCTACAATAACTCCACTAGTGGAAGATGGAATCTCTGAATCAACTTTATCCGTTCCAATTTCAAGGAGTATGTCATCCATTTTAATTGTATCCCCTACATTTTTCCGCCATTCCAGAATAGTTCCTTCCGTTATGGATTCACCCATTTTGGGCATTACAACATCAACAATCATCAATCAATACTCCATTAAGTTTGTTAAAACGGATATGATATCAGCCGTTTGGGGCAAAATGATATCTTCCAGAGCCCAGCTGAAAGGAACATGGCAATCTTTGGCTGCTACACGAGAAATCGGTCCATCCAGATATTCAAATAACTCATCTCCCACTCTGGCGGCGATTTCTCCACCGGGTCCTCCTGTGAGGGTATCTTCATGAACAATGAGCACTTTTCCTGTTTTTCGGACTGAATCTTGAATGGTTTCCATATCCAATGGATTGAGCGTTCTTAAATCAATTATTTCAATTTCTTGATTGTGGTATCCGCACATTTTGACTGCTTCAATTGATTTTTGGACCATGGCTCCCCATGTAATAATGGTAACTTGATTTCCTTCTTGAACAATATTTGCTTTTCCAAATGGCAGAATATAATTCTCATCCGGTTCCGGTGAGGCAGAATACCCTTGGCGATATAATCCTTTATGTTCAAAAAATAGAACGGGATCATTCAATCTGCATGCGGCTTTTAATAATCCTTTTGCATCGGAAGCATTCGAGGGATATACCAATCGGATTCCCGGTAAGTGAAGAAAATATCCGTCAATTGATTGACTATGACAAAGTCCTCCATGGATATAACCACCGACGGGGACTCGAATAACGACCGGGCATTTCCAGTCACCATTTGATCGATACCTCATGGTGGCCAATTCATTTTTAATTTGCATCATTGCTGTCCATATATAGTCGCCAAATTGTATTTCAACAACCGGTTTCCACCCGGCAACTGCCATGCCAATAGCAGTACCAACGATGGATGATTCGGCCAATGGAGAATTAAATACTCGTTCATTACCAAATGTATTCGACAGGCCTTTAGTCGCCGTAAATACACCCCCTTTTGGATCAGAAACATCTTCACCAAAAATAATCATTTTTTCATTGGTGCTCATCTCCTCTATCAGGGCATGATTGATGGCATCCACCATAACAATTTTTTCGTTAATTGGGTTTAATTCCGGCTCGTGGATTAGCAAACGATCAGAATAAACGTGATCCATGGCAGTATCCACATCAGGGGGAAGTTGTTCATCTGCCCATTCAGCTTCAGAATCAATTCTCTCATAAATTTCATTTCGAACATTTTCGAACTCTTCTTCTGTAATCATATTTGCTTTAACGCAAGACTGTTCAAACAGGAGGAGCGGATCCTTACTCTTATCCTTTTGTAATTCTGTTGTTGACCTATATTTACGTTGATCATCTGAGGAAGAATGGGGTAATAATCGGACAACATGGCTCACAATCACTGAAGGACCTTTTCCCTTTCGGGCTCTTTCGGCAGCTTTCTTGAACGCTAAATTTGTTTCAAAATAATCCGTACCATCAACGTCGAATCTGGCGAGATTTGCATAACCTGAAACGATGGAATAAACAGATTCCCCCGAAGTTTGCTGGGAAATATGAACACTGATGGCATAATCATTATCTTCGATATGAAAAATAACCGGTGCTTTTACCCGACTGGACCAGTTTAGTGCTTCATGAAAATCACCTTGGCTTGTTGTTCCCTCCCCGCTGGAAACGTAAACAATTTCTTTCGTCTTCTCCCATTGGCGTGTAATCGCTGTCCCGACTGCCTGGAGAAATTGCGTTCCCGTTGGACTGGATTGACTGACAATCCTGAGATCTTTGTGCCCGTAGTGCTGCGGCATCTGACGACCGCCCGAATTGGGATCGTCTTTTTTGGCTAAAAAGCATAATAACTGCTCCTTGGATGTCATGCCTATCCCTAGACACAACGCACTATCCCGATAATAGGGATATACCCAGTCTACACCCGGGCGTAGAACTGAAGCAGCTGCCAATTGGGCAGCTTCGTGGCCTGAAGATCCAATGTGAAAGTAACTTTTGCCTTGTTTGAGCAAAATGAGCATTTTTTCATCCAGCTTTCTGGCAGCCACCATTTTGCGATATACATCCAGTAATTCCTTTTTCATAAAACCGTGGAGTCGCGTCATTAATTTACCTCATAATTATTTTGTTGGAATAAATTGGAAAATTCATGAATTAATTGTCTTTTTACATGCTCAATATCGACTTCATGACCCAATATTTTTTCCATGGACGTCACACCAAATTCAAATAACCCGCAAGGAATTATCCCATCGTAATATATGAGATCAGGATTCACATTTAATGCAAAACCATGCATGGTAACCCAGCGGGAGACTCGAACACCGAATGCAGCTATTTTTTCATCATTTACCCAAACACCCGTTAATCCTTCTTTTCGCTCACTTTTTATATCAAAATAGTCTAACGTATTCATAATTGTTTCTTCCAAAGAGCGCATGTACCAACTAATACTTAATTTATGATTATGAAGATCTATAATGGGATAACCAACTAATTGTCCCGGGCCATGAAACGTAACATCACCGCCACGTTCAATTTGGAACACTTTTACATCATTCGGATAGTTTTGGAGTAAATGATTTTCATCTGCATTTTTTCCTAGAGTATAAACCGGCTCATGCTCCACTAATATGAGGGCATCTTCAATTTCCCCATTGATCCGTTTCAATTGCAGCTTTTTTTGTATGTCCCACACTTCCTGATAATCTCGGCTTCCCATATCCATTACTGTTAAACCTTTTAAAAGGTTTGAACCTTTGAAAGGTTTTTCGAAAGAATGTTCTACTGAAATCGACGTTTGAGAATAATTCATCCTGGATAAACTTGCTCTACAACTTCAGCTTCAGAATAAAAATTGGGGCACTTACC
>CAZBEY010000080.1:0-8255 GCA_964491015.1 uncultured bacterium
AATCCTGAAAGTGCAATAATGATACCGGCAATTGCATGGACATATTTTTCTAAAAATCCTAAATTGAAGTTTACGAGTCCTTTATAAATAACAATAACAATGATGGTCATGGTTGTGATGGTCACCGTCCCAAAAACGAAGGTAACTTTTGCAAGGGCAAACCAGTCACTTTGTGCAGCCGGATACATGAGAACCGGGATTAATGGTTCACAGGGACCCAGGATAAAAATGATAAATAAAGTCCAGGGTGTAACTGTATTGGGATTTCCATGAAGATGAACATGATTCCCCAGATGATGATGTGCATGCTGATGTATTTCATCCCTGTGGTCGTGATTGTGCGTGTGGACCTTGGCTCTTAAGCCGATTCTCAATCCCCATACCGTATAGGCAATTCCGAAACCGATGAGTAACCAGCTGGCTAAGTCACCTCGAAATGATTCAATGGATTCCAACTTCCCAAGGGTAACACCAAAGGCTACGCCTACTAATCCCAGCACCACTGAACCCAGAACGTGACCGACTCCGCATAGAACTGTTATCAAGGTTGTTTTTCTTAATGACCAGGACCGTGCTCTGGCAATCATGATAAAAGGTAAATAATGATCGGGTCCAATCAAGGTATGGATAAATCCAATTGAAGCAGCGGTGATGAGCAATATGTGGCTGTCAATCATTGGAGACTTCATTTACCGGGTTGCCATAAACGTCTAACCCTTCTTTTTCGACGGCGCTGACCATTTCTGACCACGTATGGAGTGTTTTTTTTGCTTCCTCTTCATCAAGAATAGACAAAGCAAATCCGGCATGAACAATGGCATATTGTCCAACTTCCACTTCCGGAACGTATTCCAGACAGGCTTCGTGGCTGGTTCCCCCATAATCAATCCGGCCCATCAATAGCCCGTTTTTTTCAAATTTTTCAATCACTTTTCCCGGTATGGCTAAACACATACGATTATAATCCTATTATTGGTTTGGTTGGAGAATTTATAAATAATGGTGAGCGATGTTTTGCCAGGTAAAGAGGCGTCCAGCTAATGGGTCGTTTACGGATGAAATTATATCGCGCTACGTGATAACTGGGATCAAAACCGTAGAAATTCAAAACCATTTTTTCCATTTCCATGGCCCGATAAGAATCGATTGGTTTCTGTAGATTATCAGATTCTAATTTTTTTGACTTTTTATCCAGCAGAGTTGAAAGGGATTGACTGTTATTTATCGATTGAGCATATTGATGAACTTCCGACCAAAATGAATCGTGATCCCCAGAGATTACATCATCAATCAGTCCAATAATTTTTCCTCGTTTTGCACTCATGGGCAATCTCCGATGTATTAATTGATCTGATTCCCTTTGAGACAATCGCCTTGGAAGAAGATACGTCCAAAACTCCGATCCGAATAAATTACCCATATTTCGATAATGGGGATTCAATACAACGCTATCCTTTGCAATGATTTTATCTGCAGAAAGAGAAAGAAACACACCGCCGGCTGCTGCATTCGCACCCATAGCGGCAATAATATATTTGTCTTTACAAAAAATGAGTTCCCGTACCAATTCATTCATCGCATTAATGTTATTTAATGATTCATCGGCCGGACTTTCTGCCTGTTCGATTTGACCCAGATGAATGCCATTGGACCAAAAATCTTCTCCACCAGCCAAAACCCAAATTGATTCTTTTCCTTTTTTATTATTCTGAATAACCTGTTTCAAATTCTGACATTGTGCTGTGCTCATGGCGCCGTTATAAAAGGGAAAATGAAAATATCCAATGCCATCTCTGGATTCAAAATATATTTCCGGGTTTGGAGAATGATCCAACAATGGCAAGTCTAACCCGGCGTTTTTTATCCATTGACCGGCGGGTAACTTAATCCCCCTGCCTTCGCTATTTTTTGGAGGACGTAATTGCTTAATCCAGATAGCTCCATCTACCGTTGTTTTGCAAACAGCGCTGGAGTTGACCCCTAATACGGATCCCGGAGTTCCGCTTAACTCAGGGGCAAATTCAGCATCATGTAAATAAAATGGAATTCCGTTTATTTCGTCTAATACACCCGGACTGCCATCAGCCGACCGGATTTTCCGGAGGACCAATTCAGTCGAATCTTGATTCCAATTTATATTTCGATCTTCCTGGAGCATTATGGGTCGAAACAGGCCTTTCGGTTGAGATTTGGCTTTTTGTCCGGATTTACCGGAAGATTTGTATTGATCCAATGCCGACAATAGACACGCAACGGCTGTATCAGCAACTTCCCTGCGGTAAATGGAACTTTTTGATGCCTTTCTCATGGGAAAGGTTGCGGATGCCCAGACGGGTCCGGCATCATAATCATTGGTGGCTTCCAATAAAGTTACACCCCATTCTGATTCACCCGTGAGGATGGCCCAATCCAATGCGGAGGGTCCCCGATCGCCTGGAGGTCCGGGGTGAATAATCCAGCACATAGTTTTTGATGTAATTTCTTCCGGAATTTTTCTTCTTAAAAAAGGAGCCACCACCAAATCAGGCTCGAAAATACCTACTGCTTCGATGGTAATCGAATCATGAATATCGAATTCAACAGTGATATCATGTCCCAAATCCTCTAAAACGGTATAAAACCGCTGTGCAAGAGAATTAAAACTGTGGGTTAATATAAATATCTTCATGTTTCAGCAAATACGTGGAAGCTGATCGCCGGTGATCCAGTCAACCAAACGTCTTCCTCCCAGGTTTGTGACCATTTCGACAAAAGAATCGTCATCCACTACCACATCTCCGATAATTTCCGCTTCAGAACCCAATGGATGTCTGCGCACAGCTTCCAGCAATGTTTGGGCAAAATCTGCCGGACAGATAGCCATTAATTTTCCTTCATTTGCCACATGAAGCGGATCATAGCCCAGCATTTCACATACCGCATGTACCTCCGGACGAACCGGTATCGCCGATTCATTAATGACCATGCCGACTCCCGCAGTAGCTGAAATTTCATTCATGGCAGCCGCCAGCCCGCCCCGGGTCAAGTCTCGCATAACATGAATCTCTTTCGTTGCTTTCAGCATGGTATTCACGAGACCGTTTAAAGAAGCGGCATCTGATTGTAAAGGAGTGGAGTAGGAGATGTTTTCTCTTTCTGCCATGACGGCAATTCCATGATCTCCAATGGGTCCGGATAGAATGATTTTATCCCCCGGAACGGCCAGGTGCGCTGAAATATGGACCCCCTGGGGAATCACCCCTATACCGGAGGTGTTAATATAAATTCCATCTGCCTGTCCCCGATGAACCACTTTGGTATCCCCGGTGACGATTTGTACGCCGGCATTTTCAGCTGCAGTAGCCATTGATGTGGCTAATTTCTTCAAATCAGATAATGGAAATCCTTCTTCCAGAATGAATCCGGCTGATAGATATAAAGGTTGTGCCCCGGACATGGCCAGGTCGTTGACGGTTCCATGAACAGCCAAACTTCCAATATCTCCGCCGGGGAAAAATATTGGATTTATCACAAAACTGTCTGTGGTAAAAGCAATCTTACCTTTTTCTACTGGAATGGCTGCTTGATCATTATTTTGAAGTAGAAACGGATTTGCAAACGGTTCCTGAAATATTTCATTAATCAGTTGAACCATGGCCCGACCGCCGCTTCCGTGATTCATTTCAACATTGCCTTGGCGAATATTTAATCGCTTTTGGAATAATGTATTCGTTCTACGCCTTTTCATGATGCACCTCCCCGACTTCGAAATCGGCCATAAGTATAATAAGCGGCACACGCTCCTTCGGCAGACACCATGCAGCTTCCCAAAGGCGTTTCCGGGGTACACATCGACCCAAACACTTTACATTCAGGTGGTTTTTTGACTCCCCGAAGCACCGCAGCACATTCACAGGCCTTATGGTCAGGAATGTGTTGATCTGGAATTTCAAATTGGCATTCAGCGTCCCACCGGGAGAATTCCGATTTTATTTTTAAACCGCTGTAAGGGATGGATCCCAGTCCCCGCCATTGAAACATTTTACGAAGCTCAAAAACATCTGCCACTTGTTGTTTGGAATTCGGATTCCCTTCCACCTTCACGGCACGGCTGTATTCATTTTCTACTTGGGCACGTCCTTCATTCATCTGAATGACCAGCATTCGAATGGCTTGCAAAATATCCAATGGTTCGAAACCGGCAATGACAACCGGTTTTTGATATTCTTCAGCGAAATATTCATAAGGCTGACACCCAATGACAGCGCTCACATGAGCCGGTCCAATAAATCCATCAATGGGGATTGACCCTAGTGATCGAATCTCCGGATTGTCCAGGATACCGGCAATGGCACCTGGGGTTAATACATGGTTGCAAAAAACATAAAAATTCTCCAGTTTTTCCTTTTTAGCTATTTTTAACGCCAATGCGGTCGGGGGTGTTGTTGTTTCAAATCCGATTGCAAAAAATATAATTTGATTGCTTCGGTTGACCCGGGCAATTTCCAGTGCATCCATGACCGAATAAACGATGCGCACATCCGCCCCCGAAGCTCGGACTTTTTGAAGCGATATTCCGTCTTTTCCAGGGACCCGTATCATGTCCCCGTAAGAGCATAATATGTTTCCGGATTTCTGTGCTAATTCAATGGCCATATTGAGTCGATTTATAGGTAAAACACATACCGGACATCCGGGGCCGTGGATCAAATGAATCGAATCAGGCAACAGGTCTTGAATCCCGTGGCGAAAGATGGCGTGAGTGTGACTGCCGCAAAATTCCATGATATTATATGATTTACCCGGTTGAACTTCCGCATGTATCAGTTTGGATAGTTCTCTCCCTATCTCACCATTTCGAAATTCACTTATGTATTTCAAGTTATACCCGATTCATTCATTATTTTCAAAGCACCGATCCAGGCTTGACCCAAACTGATTCCGCCGTCTCCGGGCGGTACTTGATTCGGGAAATATACCTTAAACCCATTATGATGAAATCGTTCTTCCAGCAGCTCCCGTAATACTCTATTCAGAAAACATCCCCCGCCGCAGACAACAGTAAAAATTCCATTTTCCTTGCCGGCCTGTGTGACCCAGTCTACCAACCCGGCGGCGAATGTACCATGAAAAATATTCGCTCCATCTGTCGGGGAACAGTCCAATAAAAAATCCATTAGTGGAAGCAAATTCAATATATTATTATCAATCGACCATCCGCCGGATAGAATTTCCGGTTGCGTTACCAATGATTCAAGGAGCATGGGTGCCTGGCCTTCATATCGTTGTTCATCACAAATTCCCAGGAGGGAAGCCGTCGCATCAAACCATCGTCCGCATCCAGTTGTTTTCGAAATCAAATCTGGTTTTCCTAATAATTCAGCTGTTTTTTCAATATGCGGAATATGGGAATATCGGTCTGGAATCAGTTCTGTTTTTTTCAAGCAATGGAGGACGGATGCTCCCATTCGCCATGCCTGTTTGGATGCAGCATCTCCACCGGGATGGGGTAAAGGAATCAACGAACCTAACCGGTTGAATTCTGATCCACCCACTTCTAACAATTCACCTCCCCAGGCTTCCCCATCTCCTGAAAGACCAAACCCATCCAATGCAAGCCCGAGCACCGGTTCTCTTATTTGGTATTCTGCCATGGTGGCTGCAATATGGGCATGATGATGCTGGACGGTTATTGTCGGTAGATTAAACTGATGTGCTGCCATTGTGGAATAAATATCAGGATGCATGTCATGGATAATCGCTTCCGGTTCTATTTGGTGTAGAGCGAGAATATAATCGATTGTTTCATTGTAAAAACGACAGGAAGATGCGTTGTCTAAATCTCCTATATGTTGAGATAAAAAAGCCTGATTCCCCCGGGTAACGCACACAGTATTTTTTAAAAATGCTCCCATGGCCAAAACAGATGGAACAGCCACGGATAATTGTATGGGCAAAGGGGCAAATCCACGGGATCTCCGTAGAAATGATCTGTTCCCATTCTGGATGGATACAACTGAATCATCCGTGCGTATTAGAATATTCCTATTATGAACCAGAAAGAAATCAGCAATTCCATTCAGACGATTGACCGCATCCGAATTATCGATACAAATGGGTTCATCCGAAATATTTCCGCTGGTCATCACCAAAGGAGGTGAATTGTAATAGAATAACAAGTGATGCAACGGGGTATAGGCAAGCATAATACCTATGTGTTTAAGTCCCGGCGCAATGGATTCAGCAAGAGGAGAATTAGATTTTTTTTCAACCAAAACAATTGGATGGGGAAAAGATTCCAATTCACTCTTTTCATCTTGAGAGAGGTTGAAATAGAGATTGGCATTTTTCAAATTTTTCACCATGATTGCCAACGGTTTTGCTTCCCTTCCTTTTCGATATCGAAGGCGGTTCACAGCATCTTCGTTTGCGGCATCTACCGCGAGGTGAAAGCCTCCCAATCCTTTGATGGCTGCAATTTTTCCATTTTTCAGAGCTTCAACAACCGATTGAATTGGATTTGATTCGGGAATTAGATTCCCTTCAGAATCCAATATTTTGCATTGAGGTCCGCAATCCGGACACGCATTGGGCTGGGCATGAAACCGGCGGTTGGAGGGAGTATCATATTCTGCCTGACAATTCGGGCACATTTTGAACTCTGCCATGGATGTAAAAGGTCTGTCGTAAGGGATATTTTTGATAATGGTATATCGGGGACCGCAATTCGTGCAATTGATAAATGGGTAAAGAAATCGTCTGTTTTCAGGATCAAAACATTCAGAAATACAATCAGGACAAACGGCAATATCCGGTGAAATCAGCGTTGTGGCAGATGCATTATTTTTAGAATGAAGAATTCTAAAATCATGTTCACCCGCTAAGGGTATGGCCGCCGATTCCAAGGAGTTTATCGTGGATACAGGAGGCGCTTTTGTTTTAACTGATTGCAGAAATTCATCGATGGCAGTTTCAGACCCCTGTATTTCAATCATGACGCCATCATCTGAATTTGACACAGATCCGAAAAGACCATATCGATTTGCCAAATTATAAATAAATGGTCTAAAACCAACACCCTGAACGACGCCGTTGATCCGGATTTGTTTTCGAGTAATGTTACCCGAAGTATTGATTATGACTTTTGTTGCTGCTTCAGCCATGTAATCCAGTGATCCAACCCATCTCCCGTTATAGCGGACATTTCGAAAAATTTCAATTGATAGTTGACTTCTAAAGCGAACTTTTTGCACTGATCCAAACTGAAATCCACGTAAGGCAGCAGGTCTGTTTTATTAATAATGCAAATGTCTGCTGCATCAAACATGTGGGGATATTTTTGCGGTTTATCTTCGCCCTCAGTTACGCTGATAATGACGATTTTCATTGCTTCACCCAGGTCGAAGAGCGCCGGGCAAACCAGATTACCGACATTTTCGATGAATAAAACAGAATCATTTTCAAGTTCCAATTTCTGAATGGCGTGCTGGATCATGTGTGCATCCAAATGGCAGCCGGTTCCCGTATTGACCTGGACTACCGGAACTCCCGTTTGATCAATTCGGTCCGCATCCCGCATGGTTTGCTGATCTCCTTCGATAACGGCCATTGAAAAATCAGGTTTGATGATTTCTATCGTTTTCTCCAGGAGTGTTGTTTTACCCGATCCGGGAGAGCTGACCAGGTTAAGAGCAGTAATATTTTTGGCATCAAAGTAACCGCGATTCCGCTCTGCCAATAAATTATTTTCTGTTAAAACCTCTTTTTGGACTTCAATAACATGCCCATCATTATGTGGATGGTCGTGATGGTCATGATCATGATGTTCATGGGAGTGGTGATGTTCGTTTGGCTTTTGGATGGTGGCATGGTCATCCGGATTCCCGCAGCCGCAAGTATCACACATGTGGTTTCCTTTCTGTAAAATCGTAACTAATCAACATTAATGTATTTAATTTTTAATTCTTTTCCCTCGATAATGTCAACAGCAAATCCGCTGCAGAATGGGCATAATGTAAAAAATGAATCTGTTTCAAATGTTTGATCGCAGGTATGACAATGTCCTGTTCCCGGAATGGATGTGATATCCAATGTTGCCTGTTCGGCAATCGTCTTCATCCGGGCTGCCTGAAAGCAAAATTCCAAAGAATCTTCCATGACACCTGCCAATGCGCCCACTTCAATTTCGATCGATTTTATTTTTTCCGACCCATTTTGATTTGCAGTTTGACAGGCAATATCGACAATATTCATCGCGAGGGACATTTCGTGCATTG
>CAZBEY010000081.1:0-7937 GCA_964491015.1 uncultured bacterium
AGCTACGGGCGCATTTATTAATTATATGTAGATGTGAAATTAGTATTTCTTTGAAATAAATTGTTAGTGGTAACTGGTTGAGTAGTGTACGGTAGCTGGTAGAGTAGTAATTTGATATAACTCACCAATAACCAGTTACCAATAACCAATCACACGTTCACCAGTTACCATTCACCGCTCTACCAAACACTCAGCGGCTTCTACCGTATTTTCAACCAGCATAGCGATCGTCATAGGACCAACGCCCCCCGGAACGGGCGTTATGGCAGACGCCTTTTGCGAAACACCATTAAAATCAACATCGCCTACTAATCTGTACCCTTTTTCTGAATCGTCCTCTACCCTGTTAATTCCCACATCGATGATTACCGCATCTTTTTTAATATAATCAGCTTTTACAAAATTCGGTACCCCCATAGCTGCAATCAGAATGTCAGCCTGACGAGTGAAAGAAGGAATATCAACCGTACCGGAATGACAAATCGTCGTCGTTGCATTGGAAAATTCTTGTTTCAAACTCATCAATATGGAAATCGGTCGTCCTACAATATTGCTTCGGCCCAACACGACCACATGTTTCCCGGTGGGATCTAGTTGATAGTACTCAAGAATGCGCATAATTCCTTTTGGCGTGCAGGGAATAAAACGGGGATGTCCCGCTGTTAATCTTCCCAGATTATCCGGATGAAATCCATCCACATCTTTTTCCGGGTTTATGGCATCAATGATGACGGATTCATTCAAATGTCCTGGCAGGGGCATTTGTACAAGAGTACCATGGTAACGATTATTATTATTTAAGTCACTAATTAAAGATAAAACGTCACTTTCAGATGTAGCCGCAGCCAATTTGAAAGTCTTGGAAAATAAACCTAATTTATGGAAGCGTTTTGCTTTACTCTTGACATAAACTTGCGAAGCAGTATTTTCTCCTACAAGGATAACAGCCAATCCCGGGATGACGCCCGACTGCTTTAGTGAATCAATTCTGGTTTGAAGGGATTTATAAACGTCCTGGCTGACAGTTTTTCCGGATAATATCAACGATTCTGCCATTATTAAAATATCTTTAAATTTATCAAAGTTTAATTAGCCTTCGTGAATCTTCGCGAACTATGTGGCTGATGACTAAATATTCTCGTCGATAACTTCGATAAGAGATTGAATTTTATTCTCTATTTCAGTTGAAAAAGATTCTTTGTCATTCTTGTTAGTTAGTAACTCGTCCGAGATATTCATAGCAGCTAAAATAGCAATGCGCTCTGTGGATTGCTCGCCGGGCATTTGTTCCTGCACTTCTCTCATTTTTCCATCAACATACTCGGCGATGCTTTTAATGTAGGTTGAATCTGCAGGCGCTTTGACTGTATACTCATGACCATATATGGTAACACGAGCTAAATTATCACTATCCATAATTTAAACCCCGATTAAGTTTATTTATCTCTCAATTTAGCACTAAAATCTTTTTGAACAATAGCTGTAATATCATTTATTACGGAATTTATCTCTGCTTCTTCAAGTGTTTTTGAAGGGCTTTGGAATGTGATTCTAAATGTGATACTTTTCTTATTTTCACCTAAAGATTCATGTCTAAATATATTATTCGGGAAAGCAAATTTTAAATATTGACCTCCCGTCTTTTTAATTGACATTACGATATCTTCTGCTTCAACATTTTCATTTAGTACAAAATTCAGATCTCTTTCCACTTTCGGAAATGGATTGATAGACTCATACGTAATTGATTGATTCAACACCTGAGTAATCGGCTGTAAATCAATCTGAAAACCAAAAATATTATTTCCGTCAATATCCAATTTTGAAAGAATATCGTCCTTTATTTTGCCACAATATCCGATTTCTGAATTATGATACTGAATAATTACACCGTATTTATAATGAGTATTCTTTTCTGTTCTAAAAGTCAATTTCGGCAAATTAAGACCGGTGAAAATTCCTGATATAAGGCCCTTCAACGTATAGAATGAATGGGGGACAGCTTCTCCATGAATATGGTTACTCTGCATATTCCCATGAGTAATTCCAGCCAACTGTAGTATTTCCTGATATTCATGGTTGTTTTGATACGTTCGTCCAATTTCGAAAAGCATCAAATCGTTGAATCCATTATGAATATTATGATTCAATATTTGCAATAATCCCGGATATAATGAAGTGCGTAAATGAGACATTGTACTGCTTAAAGGATTTTTCATAGGGATTGCATTATTTCCCATTAAGCTGCTTGTCTGATCGTCCGTTAAGGAATTTACATAACATTGATGAAAACCTAATCCGCTTAACACATTCGTTATTCGGGAGATTCCATCTTCCGGATCAATATCTCCCAGGTCATATAACCCTTCATAGTGAAAATTGGCGGGTATTTGATCATACCCATACAACCGACACAATTCTTCAATTAAATCTATTTCTCTTTCAAGATCCGGTCGGAATGATGGCGGCGTGCATGTCCATGAACTATCGTCAGTTTTATCCATATTGATTTCTAACGATGACAAGGTACTAATAATAAAATCATCCGATAAATCAACTCCGGTCAATATATCCACTTTATCACGATTTAAAGTGATGGAATGCCGTGCTATCTTTTTCGGATAAGCATCGATGACACCAGGAACCCACTCACCACCTGCCAAATCCTCTAATAATTCAACAACACGCCAAAAAGCATTCATGGCGCCGTCAGGATCAGCGCCCCGTTCGAATCGCTTAGATGCATCGGTACTCATGCTAAGTGATTTTGCTCCTAAACGAATTGTAATTGGATCAAAATAAGCGCTTTCGATCAATACATTCTTACTGGATTCGATTACGGCAGTACCGAACCCGCCCATGACGCCTGCAATGGCAATGGGATACTCTCCGTCAGTAATGAGAAGCTCATCTTTTAATTTTCGATCAATACCATCAAGTGTCTGAATAGTTTCCCCTTTTGTTGCTCTTCGGATGGATATTGTTTTTGAGGCGATTTTATCATAATCAAAAATGTGTGTCGGATGACCCATTTCCAATAAAACATAATTAGAAATATCGACTATATTGTTGATACTCCTCTGCCCTGCTGATTCCAGTGCAGCTTTCATCCAGTTAGGCGACGGACCAACATGAATATTTTTTACAACGCCGGCAACATATCGAGGACAAGAATCGGAATCTTCAATATTAACTGTCAGAATTTTCTCTACATCGTTCGTTTCATAATTTTTTTCTTTATAAACGATCTGATTCAGTTTTCGGCCGGTTTTTGCAGCAATATCCCGGGCAACACCAAAATGAGACATAGCGTCAGGACGGTTGGGCGTTAAATCAATCTCCAAATAATTTCGATCTGAAAGATATTCATTAAAATCAGTTCCGGATATGGCATTTTCGTCCAATACCATGATGCCATCCTGGTCGTCTGATAAACCCAGTTCACTTTCGGAACAAATCATACCATAACTGTGTTCTCCCCTGATTTTGGCTTTTGTAATCTTAAAATCATCACCTAGAACAGCTCCTATTTTTGCAAACGGGACTTTTTGTCCGATATCCACATTTGGGGCTCCGCAAACAACCTGAAACTCCTCTGCACCATCTGATACAACGCACAATTTCAACCGATCAGCGTTGGGATGTTTGTCCGCTTTTATTACATGTCCAATCACAACACCTCTAAAAGCACGTTTTTCCGGCACTTCTGCTTCCAATCCAAGCATTGACAACATATCGGCCAGTTTCTCCGGCGATTCGTTGATTTCAACGTATTCTCGAAGCCAATTAATCGAAACCTGCATTAGAATTGCTCCAAAAAGCGCACATCGTTCTGATAAAACAAACGAATATCATCGATACCGTACTTCAGCATGGTCATTCGCTCAATACCCATGCCAAAAGCATATCCATGCCAGACGCTTGAATCGTACCCGACATTATCATACACATTGGGATCCACCATACCGCATCCTAATATTTCCATCCATTTTCCACGTTTCTTATCCCAGATGTCCACTTCAGCGCTTGGTTCTGTAAAGGGGAAATAACTCGGACGGAATCTCATTTTTGTATTCTCGCCAAAAAACCGTTTTACGAAAAATTCTATAATTCCCTTCAAATCGGCCATGGAAACATTTTTGTCAACATATAAACCCTCTATCTGATGAAATAAACAATAACTTTTATAACTGACTGCTTCGTTGCGATAGACACGACCTGGAACAATATACCGTAATGGCGGTTCACGGTTTTCCATTAAATGAACTTGAACATTGGAGGTGTGTGTTCGAAGCACTATATTATCTGTTACAAAAAATGTATCCTGCATATCACGGGCAGGATGATGTTTCGGGATATTTAACGCTTCAAAATTGTGATAATCATCTTCTATTTCCGGTCCATATGCCACCATAAAACCAACAGATTTAAAAATGGATTTAATTTCGTCCAAGGTCTGCTGTAATGGATGAATTGAACCTGTTTGGATTGGAATGCCTGGCAGGGATAAATCTAAAATTTCCCGATCTATCTCTGCTCCTGTTTCAGAAAGACTGGCTTTCGCATCAAATTCTACCTGAAGTTCTTTTTTTAATGCATTAATTTGCTGCCCTGCGGCGGGTTTTTCAGAGTTGGGTAATTCGGCCAATGTAGAATAAAGATTGGCCAGTAATCCTTTTCGTCCAAAGAATTTGGTACGCAGAGATTCTATTTCCCGGGGATCAGCGGGAAAAGAGTCAATGTCGGCCCGAAAAGAATTTCGGACCGACTGGATAGACTCAAGGATCGACATTGTTAGTTTTTTAAGGAACTAACAAGTTCAGCGAAAGAATTAGGATTGTTCATCGCCATATCGGCAAGGACCTTGCGATCAAGATCAATCTCTCTTTCTTTCAATCCGGCAATAAATGCAGAATAGGACATACCATGTTGTCGGACTGCCGCATTGATTCTCGTAATCCACAATCGGCGGAAAAACCGTTTCCGCTGACGGCGATCACGATAGGCATATTGCCCTGCTTTCCAAACTGCGTCTTTTGCAGCTTTGAAATTGCGGCTCCGGGCACCATAGTAGCCTTTGGCCTGCTTTACTACCTTACGATGACGTCTGTGTCGAGGCACAGAACTATTAGCTCTCGGCATCTGTTACTCCTTTAGATTCCAAGCATCTTGCGGACGCGTTTTTCTTCAGAACTATCTACGAAACCTGCGAGACGCATTTTTCGTTTAGCACTGTTACCCCGCCTGATGAGCATGTGTCTATGGTTTGCTTTGTTGCGTCGAATACGTCCGGTTCCCGTTAAGGTGAACCGCTTTGCAGCGCTTCGACGTGTTTTCATCTTAGGCATTGTTTTCTCCTACTTTGCAATGTACATGAGGGAAATTCTTCGCCCCTCTAATTCTGATTGTTCCTCGGGGACTGCTATATCTTCCAACAGGCTATGCACCCTGGCTAATATGGAATCACCTAAGTCTTCAACTCGGGATAACTCTCGACCTCGGAACATGATGGTTATTTTTAATTTACAACCGTCTAATAAAAATTTTCGCCCCAAATTCATTTTAGTTAATAAATCGTGTTCACCAATTCCAGGACGAACTCGTAATTCTTTTATTTTAATAACATGCTGCTTTTTGCGGCTATTTTGCATTTTTTTCTTTGCTTCATATTTGATTTTACCAAAATTCAATATTTTGCAAACTGGCGGATTTACATTTGGAGCAACTTCTACCAAATCTAGGCCGGCATCTTGTGCTTTTGAGATTGCTTCATCTATGTTAACGACACCTAATTTTGTACCGTCTTCAGTAATGAGCATTACTTCTGATGCGGTAATTTTATTATTTATACGTGTTTTTATCTTTTTTCCGATTATGAACTCCTCTTGTTTATTTCATCATGTAAGGTATCAATTAAATCATCTAATGGTTTTGACCCCAAATCGCCTTGATGCCTTCTTCTAAGTGAGACAGTTTTTGCCTCTGCTTCTTTTTCGCCCACAATGAGCATTACGTTAATTTTATGCAATTCCGCATGGCGGATTTTAGCCCCGATTTTATCAGCTTTATCATCCAATTCAGCTCTAAAACCGCTTTCAATTAATTTTGATTTAACCTGGTCTGCATAATCCATGACTTTATCAGAAACCGGTATGATAATCATTTGAACCGGCGCTAACCAGAGGGGAAAATCACCCCCGTAATGCTCGATTAAAAAACCAATAAATCGTTCATGGGTGCTCAAAGGTGCCCGATGAATACAAAGAGGTGTTTTTTCCCGACCATCCTCATCCATATAGGTTAGGCCAAACCGTTTCGGTATTGCAAAATCCACCTGGTTAGTGGCCAATGTAAATTCTTTCCCGATTGCGCTCCAAACCTGAACGTCTATTTTCGGGCCATAAAATGCTGCTTCTCCCGGGATTTCAACGTAATTGACACTGCCAGAATTTAATGCGTCCCTAACGGCATTTTCTGTAGAAATCCACATTTCAGAATCATCGATGTACTTTTTACCTAATTCGGCAGGATTGTGCAGGCTCAAGCGCATCTCGTATTTATCAACACCAAAAATGTTAAAATATTCCAGGTACATATTGCAAACTGCCAAAAATTCATCTTTAAACTGTTCCGGAGTGCAATAAATATGAGCATCATTCATCTGCATACTGCGAACGCGCATCAGCCCAAATAATTGACCTGATTTCTCGTACCGGTAACAGGTTCCGTATTCAGCTAAACGATATGGTAAGTCCCTATAGCTTTTAGGGGATGCATCATAAATCTTATGATGGTGGGGACAATTCATGGGCTTGACGTAATATTTTATTCCATCAACATCCATAGCGGGATACATGGCGTCCTTATACAACTCCAAATGTCCCGATTTTTCATATAAATCCCCTTTGGTCAAATGAGGTGTCCTGACCCTTTTATATCCTGCTCTTGTTTCCGTCTCTTTTGCCAACTTCTCCAGCTCGTCGATTATAACAGTACCGTTAGGCAACCAGAGAGGCAGACCTGGACCTACTTCATCGTCAAAAGTGTAAATTCCTAATTCTTTTCCCAGTTTCCGGTGATCTCGTTTTTTTGCTTCCTCCAGAAATGCTAAATAATCTTTTAATCCTTGTTTTGTAGAAAAAACAGTCCCATAAATGCGTTGGAGCATTTTATTATTTTCATCGCCCCGCCAATATGCGCCGGACGAACTTAATAATTTAAAATATTTAATTTTTCCCGTGGATGGCACATGAGGCCCTCTGCACAAATCTAAAAAATTGTCTTGTCGGTAGGCTGAAATTGTCTGATTCTCATCAATTCCTTCGATAATTTCCACCTTATAATCCTCACACTTATTTTTGAAGGTTTTTAGTGCTTCACTCCGCTTTAATTCTATCCGGGAAATTGGAAAATTGCTTTTTGCCAATTCCTTCATTTTGATCTCGATCTTTTCAAGGTCACTATCCGAAAATGTACCGTCAATATCGAAGTCATAATAAAACCTGTTTTCAATGGCGGGCCCTATAGTGACTTTTGCATCAGGGAACAATGCTTTTACAGCCTGTGCCATTAAATGAGCAGTACTATGTAGAAGAATATCATGCCCTTCTTCACTATTACCAGTCACAATTTCGACTGCCGCATCATTTTCAATGGTAGTATTCAAGTCTGATAAACTGCCATTAATTTTAACAGCAACCGCCGCATCTGCCAATCGGGAACCAATAGATTCGGCTATTTGCAGTCCATTGGCACCAGCCGGAAACGAATGGGTAGACTGGTCTGGGAAGGTTATAGTTATATCGCTCATGAATTATAGGATTGGAGATACAAATCAAAAATGTGTGCAGATATGCGCCAGCGAATCAAGTTCCTGTGGTAGGAAATGTTTATATGTTCTGTTGTTAATCATCATATGATCATTATTTTACCGCGGG
>CAZBEY010000082.1:0-7880 GCA_964491015.1 uncultured bacterium
TATTCATGGCAGATCAAAAAACATCATTATTATACGGTTTAGACGATAATCCACCTTTTTCAGAAACGATTATTCTGGGATTCCAGCATTATTTGACCATGTTCGGGTCTACGGTAGCAATACCACTACTGCTGGCTCCGGTATTTGGTATTGAAAACCCCGTAGAAAAAGGATGGCTCATTGCGACCATGTTTTTTGTAAGCGGAATTACAACACTATTACAAACCACCTGGGGAAATCGTCTTCCCATTGTCCAGGGAGGAACATTTTCCTTTTTAGCTCCCACATTTGCGATCTGTGGAATGGCCGCATTAGCGAACTCAGGCTGGGAAGTCCGAATGCAGCATGTTCAGGGCGCCATCATTGCCGGTTCTTTGGTAGAAATATTTGTCGGTGCCAGTGGAATGATTGGTCGGTTGTTAAAATATGTCGGGCCCATTACCATTGCACCCACCATTGCCCTCATTGGTCTGGCTCTATTTAAATTTGGTGCACCGGAAGCAGGCCGTCACTGGCCCATTGGCGGATTAACCATTTTTCTGATTATCCTTTTCAGTCAATATCTCCGACGAAAGAATCGTATTTTTGAACTTTACCCCATCCTCCTTGCCATTATGTCTGCCTGGATTGTATCGGCTATTTTCACTAGATTAGGTATTTTCCCGGAGGGGCATCCGTCCCATACAAGTTTGGATAATTTGAAAAATGCCCCATGGTTTCGGGTTCCCTATCCATTTCAATGGGGATTTCCCAAATTTGGAGCTGCTGCTTTTGTGGGAATGTTTGCGGGCTATATTGCCTCCATGGTGGAATCCATCGGTGATTATTATGCATGCGCACGCCTTTCCGGAGCACCCACACCAAACAAAAATACCATCAATCGAGGAATCACCTTTGAAGGAATCGGATGTTTTGTTGCCGGGATTTTTGGAACAGGGAATGGAACCACATCCTATAGTGAAAATATCGGAGCGATCGGTTTAACCCGCGTAGGATCACGACGAGTGGTCCAGGCAGGTGCAATTATTATGATTCTGTTTGGGACTGTTTCAAAATTTGGTGCACTGTTTACCACCATACCTCAACCTATTGTGGGTGGCATGTATTGCGCCATGTTTGGGATGATTGCTGCTGTGGGTTTATCCAATCTTCAATTTGTAGATCTCAATTCTGCCAGGAACTTATTTATCTTGGGATTCGCCTTTTTTATGGGATTATCCGTTCCGGAATATTTTATTCAGCATCCATTGAATTTTGAACCGGTTTGGTTTTCGAATATTCTAAATACTTTAGGAAGTACCGGAATGGCTGTAGGCGCATTTACAGCTCTAATTCTGGATAATACAATTCCAGGGACTGATGAGGAACGGGGCTTGAATGCCTGGAGGAATAGTAAATGACTATAACAAATCAATCTTTGTGTAACTTCGTATTATTCGTGTCAAAAATTTAACATGGGAGAAAATGATGTCTATACTAATTAAAAATGGTCGCGTGATCACAGCCGTGGATGACTATATGGGTGATGTTTTTATTGAAAATGAAAAGATCACTCTCATCGGTCATAATCTGGAAATGGAAGCAGATGAAATCATTGATGCTTCAGGCAAATATTTATTGCCTGGTGGATTGGACCCACACACCCATCTTGATATGCCTTTTGGTGGAACTGTTACAGCGGATAATTTCGAAACAGGAACACGAGCTGCAGCCCATGGTGGAACAACAACCATTATCGATTTTGCCATCCAAACAATGGGGCATTCTGCTCTGGAAGGATTAGATACATGGCATAAAAAAGCGGAAGGGAATACCGCCATTGACTACGGTTTCCATATGATCCTGACTGATATGCCCGGGGATCGCTTATCCGAAATGAAGACTTTGGTCGAGGAAGGTGTTACATCCTACAAGTTATTCATGGCATATCCCGGTGTACTTTATATGGATGATGGCATGATATTCCGCACCATGGAAAAAGCAGGTAAATTGGGTGCAATGATCTGTATGCACGCAGAAAACGGGATTGTTATTGATGAAATTGTCCGAGGAGCGATTTCAGAAGGGAAAACGAAACCCAAATGGCATTCCCTGACACGCCCCACACAGATGGAAGCGGAGGCTGTTCACAGAACGATTGCCATATCTCAAGAAGCTGATGTCCCTGTTTATATTGTCCATCTCACATGTGCAGACGCTTTGGAAGAAGTCGTTTCTGCCAGGAGCGATGGACTCCCTGTGTATGCGGAAACGTGTCCTCAATACCTTTTCCTGGATTATAGTTATTATGAGAAGGATGGTTTTGAAGGTGCAAAATACGTCATGTCCCCGCCGCTGCGAGAAAAATGGAACCAGGATGAACTTTGGTATGGATTGCAGACAAATAATTTACAAGCTGTATCCACGGATCATTGTTCTTTCCGTTTTAAAGATCAAAAAACGTTGGGGAAAGAAGTATTTACCAAAATACCCAACGGCGCTCCGGGAATTGAAAACAGGATGAGCCTCATCTACAATGGCGGAGTTGCAGATGGACGTATATCATTGAACCGGTTTGTCGAAATTACATCTACTTCCGCGGCTAAATTATTTGGCCTTTATCCGAAAAAAGGAACCATTGCTATCGGAAGTGATGCAGACATTGTTATATTCGACCCCAATCGCAAAGAAATCATTAGTGTGAAAAATCCCTGCAGCCACCACATGAATGTTGATTACAACGCTTACGAAGGGTTTAAAGTCCAGGGATTTACAGAAACTGTCCTATCCCGCGGTAAAGTGATTGTAAAGAATTGTGAATACGTCGGAAAAAAAGGCGATGGACAGTTTTTAAAACGCGGCCTTTATACCGGAATAAAATAAACACAAACTTTAAGGAGAATAACTATGCCCAGAAATATTAAATCAGGTTTAATACAGATGAGTCTTCCCATGACGGAAGGTGAAGGAACCATTGACGAAATCAAAAAAGCCATGGTTGATAAGCATATCCCATTCATTGAAAATGCGGGAAAACAAGGCGTTCAAATTTTATGCCTTCAGGAAATATTCAATACACCCTATTTCTGCCCTGGCCAGGATAGTGCATGGTATGCTTCTGCGGAATCTGTTCCGGGTCCTACAGTTGAACAGATGCAAGAATATGCCAAGAAATACAATATGGTAATAATTGTCCCGGTTTATGAGAAGGAACAGGCCGGTGTTTTATACAATACAGCCGCTGTGATTGATGCTGATGGGACATATTTGGGTAAATACAGAAAAAATCATATTCCACACACATCCGGTTTCTGGGAGAAGTTTTTCTTCCGTCCCGGGAATTTGGGGTATCCTGTTTTTGAAACAGCTTATGCAAATATTGGGGTGTACATTTGTTACGACAGACACTTTCCTGAAGGTGCCCGTGCTTTGGGATTGAATGGAGCTGAAATTGTGTACAATCCATCGGCAACCGTCGCCGGTTTATCTCAATATTTATGGAAATTAGAGCAACCCGCCCATGCAGTTGCTAATGGATATTTCATGGGTTGCATCAATCGGGTTGGAAAAGAAAAGCCCTGGGATTTGGGACAGTTTTACGGTAGCTCATACTTCGTAGATCCCCGGGGAAATATTTTTTCATCGGCTTCTGAAAATAAAGACGAATTGTTAGTGGCGGAATTCGATCTGGATATGATTGATGAAGTAAGATCCACTTGGCAGTTTTACCGGGACAGAAGGCCGGAATCCTATGATGAACTTGTCTTGCTTTAATTGGAGATCTGACTTGAGCATTGATTTAAAATTAACACATTCGTTTTTGACTAAATGCTACTTTGTCCAGAAGACCAGGTAAATTCATGAAAATGTCCACAAGTGCTATGGGAATTATGATGCATATTGAACCGATAATTCCCCCTTTGGAAATGGGGACTTTTTCTTTGCTAAATTATGATATTCAAAAAAGTTTGAATTTGTTTTTTTACCATTGCATAGATTACAGTAATCCTACAATTAACATTCCCGGAGTCATTAGATGAATAGCCAAGACATTCGTAATAAACATAAACAATTTCTTTTCCCCGCTGTGGCAAATTTTTACAAGGAGTCAGTTGTTGTTTCCAGCGGAGAGGGTGCAGAAATCACCGATATGGATGGGAATACCTACCTGGACTTTTTTGGTGGAATTTTAACTGTTTCAGTCGGCCATGCCAACGAAGAAGTTAATGAAGCCATCATCGCCCAGGTCAATCGCTTGAGCCACGTTTCAACACTTTACCCAGTGGAATCTGTGGTGGACTTAGCTGAACGCCTGGTCAAATTAACCCCCGGGAATTTGGAAAAGTGTTTTTTCACTGCCTCCGGAACTGAAGCGGATGAAACAGCCGTTATGATGGCACAATTAACCACCGGAAATACGGAGTTTATTACATTGCGCCACGCATATTCAGGTCGATCAATGTTAGCCCAGTCTCTAACGGCCCATTCCACCTGGAGAGCGCTCCCAACTCAAGTAGCAGCCGTTAAACACGCCCTTTCTCCGTATTGTTACCGATGTCCCCTCAAAAGTACCTATCCGGAATGCGGTGTTGGTTGTGCGGAGGATGTGGATGAATTGATCCAAACTACCACCACTGGCGAAATTGCCGGAATGATGGTTGAACCCATCCAAGGGGTCGGTGGGTTCATCACACCACCGAAAGAGTATTTTAAAATTATCGCTGAAATTGTCCGAAAATACGGCGGTGTATTCATTTCCGATGAAGTTCAAACCGGATTCGGACGTACAGGAAAAATGTGGGGAATTGAACAATATGGTGTCGAACCGGATATGATGACCATGGCAAAGGGTATCGCCAATGGTCTTCCCCTTGCGGCGGTCGTTACGACAGATGATATTGCCAATTCCATTGTAAAACATACTATATCCACCTTTGGAGGCAATCCCGTTAGTTGTGCCGCTTCCAATAAAACAATTGAAATAATTGTCAGAGATAATCTGGCGGATAATGCTGAAAAAATGGGAGTCATTCTTCGAAACGGTCTGGAAGAAATTCAAATGAATTTTCCGAAAATCGCCGGTGATATTCGCGGAATGGGGCTGATGCAGGCCATTGAATTTGTTGTGGACGAAACAGCTGGAGATCGAACCCCCAATCCAAAAGTCGTGGATCAATTGATGGAAGAAACCAAAAAACGGGGTTTATTCATAGGAAGAGGCGGTTTATCAGGAAATGTAGTGCGAATTTCCCCCCATTTAAATACCAATCAAAATGATATAGTAAAAGCACTGGAAATCTTGTCAGATTCATTCGCGGCATTAAATAATTAAAAAGGATATTCTAATTATTTTAGCCGCTAAGAACAGACAGTATCACGAAGAATATAAAAATAAATGTTTGTCTATCATCTTCGCAATCAAAAAATATTGGCGTTCCTTCGCTCTTTTCGGGGCTAAAAAATTAAAAAGGTAAATGAGTATGGATTATGAATTGAGCGATAACCGACTGGAAACAAAATTCGAAGATGCAAAACCATTGTATTCAGAATCGGAGGCAAAGATTGAAGCAAACCGCTGTCTATTTTGTTACGATGCACCTTGCACTAAAGCATGTCCAACTGAAATCGATATCCCTGGTTTTATAAAAAAAATAGCTTCCGGAAATATTCGAGGTTCGGCCCTGAAAATTTTTCGATCAAATATATTGGGGTCTTCCACTGCCAGAGTCTGCCCAGTGGAGGAGCTATGTACCGGTGCCTGTGTGTATAATGACCTGGATCATAAACCCATTCAAATCGGACGACTTCAGCGTTTTGCTACTCAGTCAGCATTGGAATTAGAAAAAAATAAAGGCAGACCCTTGTTTTCACCCACACCGCCTGTGGACAAAAAAGTAGCATTAATCGGTGGAGGACCTGCATCACTCGCCTGTGCTGCTACTCTCAATTTGGAAGGTGTAAAAACAGTTATTTATGAAAAGTCTGACTCACCCGGGGGATTGAATGTGACGGGAATTGCTCCTTATAAACTCATGGCGCAAGATGCGATGGACGAAATTAACTGGCTGAAAGTATTAGGCCTGGATATTCAAACAAATGTGGAAATCGGGAAAGATATTACGGTAGATGAACTCATGAAGGATTATGATGCTGTTTTCCTGGGTTTCGGACTCGGCCCAGACACCTTTCCCAAAATACCCGGTGAAGATTTGGAGAATGTTTTCGGTGCAACAGAATTGATTCGAAAAATGAAAAGTGACCCAGATTTTCAACTCCCCTATGATCTAAAAAAAGTAATCGTTGTTGGTGGTGGAAACACGGCCATTGATATCGCCAGAGAACTGGCAATGCTCGGTGTTCCGGAAGTCAATATTGTGTATCGCCGAACGGCCGACGTGATGCCCGGTTATGCCCACGAATTAGCCCACGCCCGTGAAAATGGAGTCAGGTTGATCGAAAAGCAGACACCGTTGAGTATTTCCATGGGAGATAGTGGAAGATTGGAATTGATTACTGCGCAAACTGTCTCAAAAGAACCTGGCAATTTTCAAGCAGATTGGATCGTTATGGCCATTGGGCAATCAAAGATTGCCCGGGATCTGATTCCGGATTTGGCTGTGGATGAAAAAGGCCGGGTGACGGTTGATGACGTGACGCGGGAAACATCCATCCCAAGACTTTATGCAGGAGGAGATTGTGTCAATGGCGGCAAAGAAGTGGTGAATGCGTCAGCCGATGGCAGAGATGCAGCTCATGCCATGTTCAATAGTTGGGGATTAATACCCATTAATTCAAACCAGAAACCAGGGAGAAATGACAATGGCTGATTTATCAACAAATTTTTCCGGTATCAAAAGTCCGAATCCATTCTGGCTGGCTTCAGGCCCACCCACCAATAGCGGTGAACAAATAATGAGAGCCTTTGATGCGGGCTGGGGGGGTGCAGTCTGGAAAACACTCGGAATCCCGGTGGTCAATGTTTCATCACGACTGGCAGCTGTAGATTATTCAGGAAATAAAATGTCGGGACTCAACAATATTGAACTGATTACCGATCGGCCATTGGAGTCTAATTTTAAAGAAATTACGGAAGTCAAAAAACTGTATCCCGATCATGCGGTCGTTGTTTCTCTCATGGTCGAAAGCAAGGAAGAGTGGAAAGAAATCATCCACCGGGCTGAAGATGCCGGTGCCGATGGATTGGAATTGAATTTCGGCTGTCCCCATGGTATGTGTGAACGGGGTATGGGCAGTTCAGTAGGGCAGGAACCCAAAGTTCTGGAACTCATCACATCCTGGGTTATGGAATATGCCAAAACTCCTGTATTGGTGAAGTTGACACCCAATACTGGGGACATTCTCATTCCGGGACAAGCCGCTGTCGATGGAGGCGCCGATGGTATTTCCCTCATCAACACGATCAAGTCCATCATTGGCGTCAATTTGGATACACTCGTCCCCATGCCGAGCGTGAGTGGTAAAAGTACCAACGGCGGATATTGCGGTCCGGCAGTGAAGCCGATTGCCCTCCACATGCTCTCTGCCTTGGCACGTGAACCCAAAATTACAATTCCTATTTCCGGGATTGGCGGCGTCTCAACTTGGCAGGATGCTGCTGAATTTCTGGCCTTGGGTGCCACAAGTGTTCAGGTTTGCACAGCTGTCATGCACCACGGGTATCGCATTGTAGAAGATTTAACCGACGGCCTATCTAACTACCTGGATGATAAAGCGATGAAATCCGTCGGTGAATTAGTCGGAAAAGCTTCAAATAATGTAACAGATTGGGGTGATTTGGATTTGAATTATGGAGTGATACCTAAAATTGATTCTGATAAATGCATTGGCTGCCAACTCTGCTACATTGCCTGTTTGGATGGGGGCCACCAGTGCATTCATAC
>CAZBEY010000083.1:0-7738 GCA_964491015.1 uncultured bacterium
TATTCACATAATGGTGTAAAATCAGATGTATTTGACTTAACCCCTTTTGCAATAATTCCATCATCTTCGACCGAAATATTTATTCTTTCATTTTCTACTTTTAACCCGACACGAATGACACCTCCACCGGCGAGCCAAAGGACAGTCCCGGAATCCGGATTAAACAATTGAAATACTTGCTCATTGCTCCAATCAGTAAAACAAGCAGTATCAGTGCCCATAAATGCGGCATATCTTTCTCGATAATCTGTATCTAATTCTATGTACCAGAATATCTCATCTATTTCAACCAAAGTTGAATCGGAATAATCATACATCATGTCTATTTCCCAAACACCTTTTAAATGATTTGAATCTTTTTCATTCTTATCTTCACAGCCAAACCAAAACAGTAATGGGAATATGAGATATAACTTCTTCATAATATCCTCTTATATCAATATGTTATATTTCTTCAAAAGTAGAGATGAACAACCGTTTCTGCCACGCAGGCAGCGCGTTTTCTATTTTCCACTTCTATACTAACCTCGTTTACCACTTCAATACTATTTTTAATGGGAGTAACACTGGTAAGACGTGCGCGGGCTCTGACCCTGGAGCCTGATTTAACCGGGAATGGAAAACGCACTTGATTTAATCCATAATTGACAACCATTCTTGCATCAGGATACATATCTTTCCAAGAATCCAGTGCATTGGTCAACTTTGGTATTAAAGATAAAGTTAGAAAACCATGAGCAATCGTTGTTTTAAATGGTGATTCTTTACCAGCACGTTCGGGATCTGTATGAATCCATTGTTTATCGCCTGTTACCTCTGCGAATTGATTAATACATTCCTGGTCAATCATTTTCCACTCACCAACGAATATTTCTTGACCAAGACGCATTTTCAAGTCGGAAAATACTTTTTGAGCTGTCTTATTCTCTATAATCTCTACTGATGAAAAAATCTTCCCATTAAATGGTTTTAGATTTGTCATCCATGGGTTATTTAACGTATTCGAAATTTTATTATTGAGAGTATGAGACCAATGACGAAATCTGGGTTCTAATTTTGCCCTGAATTCAGCAACATTTCCCTGAAGATCGTCGGTTTTTCCCCTGATAAATTCAAATACGTTCATAAGCCGATAGATTCGTATTCAAGGAATTTGGAGTAATAGACAGGATTAAAATATGTGAAAGGTGATGCTAACATGTTACTTAATTTAAAAGATTTGATTCTAAAGTTTTCCTCACTTGTTGAGTTTGAGATTTTTAAATTATTGTTCATTTTCACTTGCTGATTATAAGATGTTGATCCGGAAATTCATAATTGATTTTATCGAAACATCAAGCAAAGAACGAAATTAAATAATGTTATTTTGTCGTTTGTACGACAATTTTTTCTTTTTTTCTGCTATAATATTTTAATGTATAAAAATGGAAAAACTATGAATAGACGAAAGTTCCTTCGAAAAATTTCCGGATTAGCAGCGCTACCACTCATTATTGAATCCATGAGCTGTGAAGATGATTCTATTCCGTTACGAACCAGCGATGACACATCAACCGACAACTTTACGATCTCCTCATCCTATGATAGCGGCCACTCACATTCCATAACGATTCAAATTTCTTACATTGAAAATCCTCCTCAATCAAGCAAAACACTGACCAGTACATCCAGTGGCGGTCATACTCACAGCATCGTACTGACGACTTCAGATTTTCAGTCTTTAGAAATGGGAGAGACCGTGATTAAAACATCTTCGTTAAGTGGCGGACATACACATTCATTTACTATCACAGCTCCATAAATAATTTAATTTAAATTAGTAACCGATCATTTATACAAAAGTAAATAAAGGAGTCACACAGGGAGTAAAATAATGAATAAAATATGCCACTCAAGTTTTATCCTAATTCTGTTTATACTATTTACAAAAGTAGGGTACGGACAAACGTCTCATATTGTTTTAGTTGGACCCAATGGTCAATTTGTTTTTGAACCAGTCAATCTTACTATTAATTCTGGAGATACGGTTGTTTGGGAATGGGAAAGTAATAATCATACGACTACATCTGACGCCATATCCGGAGATGAAGTTTGGGATTCCGGAATCTTAAATAATGGAGAATCATATTCCAAGGTGTTTATGACGCCCGGATCATATGGCTATCATTGTACACCTCATGTGAATTTTGGTATGGTTGGAACCATAACCATTGAAGAGGTTGTTGGTATAGACAATTATTCAATTGTTGGTCCAAATAAATTTGTATTGAATCAAAATTATCCGAATCCTTTCAATCCATCGTCAATAATTTCATATTCGTTATTAGAGCCAGGTTTTGTCACTCTTCAGATTTATGACATTTTTGGAAGAGAAATAAGAATATTGATTAATCAAGCTCAAGATGCCGGTATAAAAACAGTCATTTGGGATTCTAAAAATGACAATGGTAAATCTGTCAGTGCGGGGGTATATCTTTATCAAGTCAGGGTAGGAGGGTTTACCCAGACGAAAAAAATGGTCTTATTAAGATAATATCATTCAGGGTCATCGAAATGAAATTTTTCAATTAAGGATGAATCTCCACTCATTGAGATTACTCTAAAAAATGTCCTCTCTAAATGGAGGACGTATCTATTTTTTCACTGTACCAGCTCCTTAAAATCATTTAAAATATTATTTGTTTGAAGAAATCAAAATAGTGTAATTTATTAGCGAGTAATTAGCGAGTTTATACAATGATACTGTCAAAAAAGAAAAAATCAATATTAGAATTCATTCAAAATTTCATTCTTCAAAATGATGAGTCGCCGACGTATGAAGAAATCAAAGCAGGGTTGGGGTTCAGTTCTGTGGGGACGGTGAGTTGGTATGTGAGAGAATTGATCCAATCCGGCCATTTGCAGCGGCAGAAAGGATTCAGCGGCAAGCGGGCTCTGGTTGTCATGGAGGACTTGCCAAACCAATTGCCGCTGCTGGGACGAATCGCCGCAGGTTATCCCCTGGAAGCCATTGAAAATAGAGAAATGGTCGAAGTGCCGCCATCGTGGGTTCAACCTTCGAATTTTGTCCTTCAGGTCAGGGGGAGTTCAATGATTGACGACAATATCGAAGACGGTGATTATGTCATCGTCAAACAAACTGAACAGGCGGAGGCAAAACAGACGATTATTGCTTATGTAAACGGTGAAGCAACACTGAAGCGGTATTATCCCACATCATCAGGGGTGGAACTTCATCCCCGGAACACGGAGTTTGACATTATTCATGTTTCTCCTGAAGATGAGTTTCGAATCGGCGGTGTTGTTCTCCATGTATTCAGAAATTATTAGTACTCCGGCATTGAAATCGTATGAAACCATGAGTCTATCCATTTTTAAAGCCCATTCTTTATTTGATATCCCCATTTGCCCTTTGGGCATCTTCCCTAATATTGGGGAAGAAAAACGGAAAGAGGATAAAAGGATTTCCTGCCCGACCGGCAGGCGGGCATTCATAAAACCTTTCATTGAGGCTGTCCCAAAAGCTTTGAATTATGGTATAAATGCAAAGGTACTGCAGACATTCCTGTCTGCAGTAGTAAATAACTTGAAGAAAAATACAATATTTAACACCACCCCACGAGACCTCTCCTCATACGAGGAGGGGATTAAGGGGAGGTGGGAATCATATTGAAGGCTAGGTTTTAAAAATGATTAGTAAAACATGAACCAGTGGGTTTATCATATTCGATTGTCAGATTTTGAACTGAGCGCGGAACGGTTGCTTGATCCAGCCTTGCGGACACGAGCAGTGGCCATTATTTCATCTCACCATCCAAACGGTACAATCATTTCTTTATCCGGCGAAGCCGAGCAGGATGGGCTTTTCTCCGGAATGAAAGTCTCCCTTGCCAGAAAGATGTCTCACTCGGCATTGCTCCTGCCTTACAACAATACGCTATACTCGCGGGTGAATCATTATATTTACAAAGCAGTTTCGAAATTCTCACCCATTGTTGAGCCCACTGTATTCGGTCAATATTTTATGGATATGACGGGTATGGAGTCGATTTATAAAAACCCTATTCAAGCCGGCAGTATTATTCTCGACGATCTTAAAAGAAAAATTGAGATGGAAAGTTACGTGGGTATCAGTCAAAATAAACTGGTGAGTCGAATTTCTACGGAAGTCATTCCGGAAAAAATTCACAAAGTGCCTTACGGTGAAGAATCGAAATTTCTATCTCCATTGAATTCCCAAATTCTGCCGACAGTCCGGGAGAATCCCGTCAGAAAAATGATTCGGTTTTTGTGGCTTAACCGGGTATACCAAATTCGGGAAATCACCCATAATACCCGTGCCGGGATTGAAATATTCGGGAAGCATTATTATCAGTTGAACAAAGAAGCCAACGGTCAGGATCACTCCCGGGTTCAGCCGCCCATCAAACGTTTGTGCATTACAGAACAAAAGGTCCTGGAATGCGATACCAATGATGTGGATATACTGGCAAAAGTGGTTCGAACATTGGCGGAGCAGGTGGCCTTTAAATGCCGTAAACAGCATTCGATTGCGTTGACAGTGAAACTGGAAATTCACTATACGGATGGTTTTAAATCATCCAAGACAGGCCGTTTCTCCAAAAACGATGATCAATCTGTTGTTCGTCAATGTTTAGATCTGTTTGAAAAAGCCAATCACCGCCGGAACCGTTTGCGATCTATTTTGATCGATGCGTCCAATTTCCGGCAAGTATCTCATCAAGTCGAATTATTTGAAAATACTACACACCAAAACGACCGCTCGTTGAATCGTGCCATTGACAAGATCCGTAAAAAATACGGATTTTCCTTCATCCAGACAGCATCCGCCTGATGTTCGCCCATCTCAACACCCATTCCATTTATTCAAAAATGTCCGGTACTGCGACGTTTCAGGAAATATTACGTCGGGCAAAAAAATTCAATTTCTCTCATTTAGCCATGACGGAAACCAACGGATTGTACGGATTCATTCGCTTTATTCAGGCTGCAAGGGATTTTGGTATTCAACCCATAGCCGGAACCAATATTGTTACGCCGAATTGTGACGTGATTCTACTTGCGGAAAATCAGTCCGGTTACGAAAATATTTGCCGTCTGCTTTCCATGGTGCACGATGAACCAACGATTACAGTCCATTCATTATTTCAAAAACATAGGGACGGATTCTTCATATTGTCTTACCAAAAAGAGACCCTTGCTGAACTGGTCAAAATTTTTCCATCCTCCCATTTGTTTATGGAATTACGTCCAACGGTCACTGAACAATATGCGAAGAAAATGGCAAACCAATTCGGAATCGACATGGTTGCCACCGGGGATGTATATTTTTTGGAAAAAAGCGATCAAAAATCCCATAAAATTTTACGAGCCATCGAAAAAAACGCCACACTTTCACAATTAACAAAAGATGACGTCAAGGGTAAAGAGCATTATTTTTGTCCGGAAAAAGAAATGATCCGCAGATTTCCAAACAGTTTGGAAGCCATTAATAATTCACAATATTTGGCAGAGCGGTGTAAAACAGATTGGCAATTCCTCAATACCATTTTCCCGGAAATATCCCTGAAGGATACTCACAAAGCCAATCAACTTTTACACCAATTAGTCTATGAAGGGGCAAAAATCCGCTTTGAAACCATCACTGATGAAATAAAGCAGCGGATCGAATACGAACTTGAAATAATCACCCAGAAAGGATTTTCCCCATATTTTCTGGTAGTGCACGACATCATTCAGAAAACAAAAGCAACTATCGGGCGCGGTTCCGGAGCGGCATCCATTGTGAGCTACTGTCTGTTTATTACCCAGGTTGACCCAATCCGATATAATCTCCAGTTCGAGCGATTCATTCATCCCGAGCGGGTGGATATGCCGGACATTGATATTGATTTCCCCTGGGACGAGCGGGACGATATTCTTGATTACGTATTTGAGAATTACGGTTTACACCGTACGGCAATGGTGTCCAGCCAGGTGTTTTTGCAGCCGCGATCGGCGATCCGCGAAGTTTCTAAAGTGTACGGACTCTCCAATGAAGAAATCAAAGCAGTGACAAAACGTATCGGATATTTTGCTCGCCCGCCTGCCCCATTTGAAAATTCAGATATGTGGCGGGCAGGGAAAAAAGAACTGGCAAAGTGGATATCCACGGACCAGCGATTTAAAGACCTTGATCTTGATGAAACACTTTCGGAGATTATTGAACAAAGTGAAAAAATCATTGGTGCATTCCGTGTGTCTTCCGTTCATCCGGGCGGCATCATCATTGTTCCGGATGAAATTCGTAAATACGTGCCTGTTTTAACCGCTCCGAAAGGGGTACAGATTGTGGAATGGGAAAAAGACCAAGTGGAGGATTCGGGGCTGCTTAAAATTGACCTCCTGGGCAATCGCTCACTGGCTGTGGTGCGGGATACCCTGAAGCAGATCGGATTGTACAGGGATAAACGGATGGATTACCACACCATTCAGCCCAATAACGATCCCAAAACAGAAGCATTGATGCAATCCGGAAAAACAATGGGAATATTTTATATTGAATCACCGGCTACGCGTTTATTGCTTACCAAGGCCGGGGTTGTGGATTTTGAACATGTAGTCATTTATTCTTCCATCATCCGTCCGGCTGCCAATCGGTACATCAATCTGATGCTGGAACGAATCCACGGTAAACAGTGGGAATTATTACACCCGGACCTCCATTTTCTGAATGAAAGCTATGGGATCATGGTATATGAAGAACAGGTGTCCATGACAGCGCGGGAAATTGCCGGTTTTGGATACGCAGAATCAGATCATGTACGAAAGGCCATTTCACGCCCGGCTTTGGCTGATAAAGTACCCTTATGGAAACGAAAATTCATCACCGGCGCCGAAAACAGGGGATATACCCGTGAATTGGCAGAAACGCTCTGGGAAATGATTGAATCCTTTTCCGGATATTCATTCTGCAAGCCCCACTCGGCTTCATATGCCATGCTATCATTTACCTGTGCCTACTTGAAAGCACATTATCCGGCAGAATTTCTCTCATCCGTTATTACCAACCAGGGCGGATACTATTCCACTTATGCCTATTTGAGTGAAGCACGGCGGTTCGGGATAAAAATTTTGCCGCCGGACATTAATAGAAGTGAACGGTTTTTTAAGGGAAGAAAAAATCAGATCCGCATTGGATTTATGGCAATTAACCATTTACAAAAAAAGGCAATTGATGAAATATTAGAGGAACGGAAAGCAGGTGATTTTTCATCCCTTTCAGATTTTTTAATCAGGTCAGACCTTGAACTTTCAGATTTGATGGCGTTGACAAATGCAGGATGTTTTGTTAATCTTGAACCAGATCTCACCCATCGGGAAATTGCATTTCAGATTGCATGTTTTAAATTGGATTCTGACGAGAGTGAATCATTACGTCCATCCCTGTCTGCCGATACTTTGACGGATTTACAAAAACGCGAATTGGAGTTTGAATCCTTTGGATTTCCCATCTCGGAGCATCCGCTGGAGCGATACAGTTCTGTTCTTCAGGATAAAGTGAAAAAAGCCAAAGATATTCCACAATTTGTTGGAAAAACGATCAACCTGCTGGGTGTTTATATTACCAGAAAGGTCACATCGACGAAGAAGCGGGAACCCATGGAATTTGTAACATTTGAAGATGAAACGAATATTTATGAATGCGTCATGTTCCCCAAACCGTTTAAGCAATTCG
>CAZBEY010000084.1:0-7495 GCA_964491015.1 uncultured bacterium
ACAAAAATGGGCTAATACCATGAAAGACCTGGAAAAAATGAGAGCCCAGGTAACAAATGAGGAAATTGAACACACCATGAGAGTATTAAAGGAAGACAGAGAAAAATCAGAAGCAAAAAAAAAGAAAAAAGCGATGAAGAAAAAATCAGTAAAAGAAATTCCAATAGGAGTGTAAGATAGTAACATTTACAAAATTGACGAAGTATTTTGTTTATTTTCAAGGCATAAAAGTTGCAAATAGCCACAGTTTATTTAATACTTTTATAACGAGGAAAATAAGCAAAAGAGCAAGTCAAGATGTGAAGGTTACTATTTTACAGTCCTAATAACAGCAATAGTATAAGGAGTTTTCCCCATGGAAGAGATTGATTATAAATGTATGCATTGCGGAAACGAGTACCGCGGTCCGTTTGATAAAATAAATCCCATTGAACGAACATGCCCAAAATGCAATAGCAACAGTATCCGCAGAAATAAAAAGAAACCTAAGAAACCTTAAGATTCATCAACTATATGAATTGAAATCGGAAAAGGAGTTAATTATGGTCGAAAATAATAATAATTATTTCCGGGCATTTGTCAACATCAGCAAAGCCATCAGCTCGACCTTAAAATTAAAGAAAGTACTTAATTTGATTTTAGAGAATGCTGTTGAGTTTTTGGATCTGAGCGCCGGTGTTATCAGTTTATGGAATAAAACCGAAAATAAACTGGAAATTATTGCCCATTTAAACGTTAGTCAGGAATTTTTAAACAAGGGACCTGTCTACGCTGACCGCAGTATGCCCAGAGCATTGACGACTAAAAAGCCTGTTATTATTCCCAATATTAGTTTCGACGATCAGCTACAGTATCCTGAAGCGTGCAAAAAAGAGGGATTCAAGGCATTGCTGTCTATCCCCATTATTTTTAAAGATGATGTTATTGGGGTACTGCGTTTATTTGATAAAAAGCTGCGGAAATTCTCTGATCGAGAAGTTGCATTCATGACTGCTGTCGCTGAATTAGGAGGAATCGCCATTAATAATGCATTAATCATGAAACAGGTTAAAATCGATCACGCCCGCGAAATGGATGAGCTATGGGATTATTATAGCGATATGGTGGATACTCCCCGGGAATAACTATTAAAAAATAGTTAATCTATACCCGACTATTATGGTCTTATTTATTCCTTGTAATGTATCGCTACGGTTATTTATATTTATACGACAAAATTGATCGGATTAAATCATGCTTAAACTTACACGCAAAGTCGAATATGCTCTCATTGCCCTTCGGCATATGCAGAATAAAGAACCGCTCGAAGTAACCAGCACTAAAGAAATTGCCGAAATGTATGATATTCCTCTGGAACTATTGGCTAAAACACTGCAGTTAATGGCAAGGAGCGATATTATCCAAGCAGTCCAAGGACCTTCCGGAGGTTATAAAATAAAAGGTGAGTTGAAAAATATCAACATGATTGAATTTTTTGAAAAGATTGAAGGACCTTTGGGGCTAATGGATTGCTATTTTGACTCAGATTGTACTCAGATTTCAGCCTGTAACATTCGTTCCCCCATTAAAAAAATAAATGATAATATGCGTACCATGTTTGAAAATATGTCTGTCGGGGAAATAACTCAATGAGGATTTATCATGATTAACAATGACCAAATAATCGATGTCTTGAAACAATGCTACGACCCGGAAATACCGGTGGACTTGTGGAATTTGGGCCTTATTTATGATATCAACATTGATGATAAAAATGTAAATATTACCATGTCTCTAACCACACCCGGTTGTGGAATGGCCCAACACATGGCAGAGGATATAAAACGAAAAGTGTCCGGTTTAACGGGGGTAGATGATACTACCGTAAATATAACGTTTGATCCGCCATGGGAACCGACAATGATGACGGATATTGCTAAGGAAAAACTGGGGTTTTTACCGTCAAAGGTTGAATCAGATAAATCCACCAATGAATGGGAGTAATATGGGAAGTAAAATAAACGAACAATTAGCCGAATTTACCAATTCAACTATTACTATTACCCCCAAAGCCGTTGAACGGATTAAAAATGCCATGAGACTTGAAAATAAAGATGGCTGGGCATTACGTATGGGTGTTGAAGGTGGTGGCTGTTCCGGATTGAATTATAAAATGACCTTTGAACAAGAACAAGGAGAAATGGATAAAGTTATAGATCATAATGGGTTGACTATTTATTGCGATTTAAAAAGTTGGCTTTATCTTAAGGGACTGAAAATTGATTTTTCGAATGATATGCTAAATGGCGGTTTTAAGATTCACAATCCAAACGCCAACAGGACCTGTGGTTGCGGAACCAGTTTTTCTGTATAGAATAAAGCTGTATTATGTCTAAAGTAATCGAAAAAGCAATCGAACAAGATTATAAATATGGGTTTGTCACTGACATCGAGCAGGACACCCTACCCCCGGGTCTAACTGAAGATGTAATTCGTGCCATTTCTACCAAGAAAAAGGAACCAGGTTTCATGCTGGAATGGCGGTTAAAATCCTACAGAAAATGGCTCAATATGAAAGAGCCCGCATGGGCAAAAGTCAGTTATCCTGAAATTGATTACCAAACTATCAGCTATTATTCCGCCCCCCAAAAAAAAGAATTAAAAAGTTTAGATGAAGTAGATCCGGAAATATTGGACACCTACACAAAATTGGGGATTCCGCTGGAAGAACAAAAAATGCTATCCGGTGTGGCAGTGGATGCGGTATTTGATTCTGTTTCAGTTGCAACGACCTTCAAGGATGAATTGGAAAAACATGGTATCATCTTTTGTCCATTTTCAGAAGCAGTACAAAATCATCCGGATTTGATAAAAAAATATTTAGGTTCGGTGGTCCCTTCCACTGATAACTTTTTTGCTGCACTTAATTCTGCAGTATTTACTGACGGCAGCTTTGTTTATATTCCAAAAGGCGTACGCTGTCCGATGGAGCTCTCAACATATTTTCGGATTAATGCCGCCAGCACTGGTCAATTTGAACGGACACTCATTATAGCTGATGAAGGCAGTTATGTGAGCTACCTTGAAGGATGCACTGCTCCCATGCGGGATGAAAACCAACTCCACGCTGCTGTAGTGGAACTGGTGGCCCATCGGGATGCAACTATCAAATATTCAACGGTCCAGAACTGGTATCCCGGCGATCCGAAAACGGGCAAAGGCGGTATTTATAATTTTGTAACCAAACGGGGAATTTGTTTGGAAGAAAATTCCAAAATTTCATGGACACAAGTTGAAACCGGATCAGCCATTACCTGGAAATATCCGTCATGCATATTAAAGGGTAATCATTCTGTAGGCGAATTTTATTCCGTTGCCTTGACAAATAATTTTCAGCAGGCGGATACCGGTACAAAAATGATCCACCTGGGAAAGAATACAAAAAGTACTATTCTCTCTAAAGGCATTTCTGCAGGAAAAGGTCAACAGACCTACCGTGGCGGAGTCAAGATTATGAAAAACGCTGACAATGCCCGGAACTATTCCCAATGCGATTCCATGCTCATTGGCGATCAATGCGGAGCCCACACATTTCCGTATATTGATGTTCGCAACCCATCTGCCCAAATGGAACACGAGGCATCCACCTCATCGATCGGTGAAGATCAGATTTATTATTGCAACCAGCGCGGTATATCCACCGAAAACGCTGTTTCTCTTATCGTTAACGGTTTTTGTAAAGAAGTTTTCAAAGAACTCCCCATGGAATTTGCCGTGGAAGCACAGAAGTTAATGGAAGTGAGTTTGGAAGGAGCTGTTGGGTGAAAAGTAATTATTTAAAACGTAATGAAGTAATCAGTAATTATGTAAAACGTAATTATTTAAGTTGTAATTAGATTGGAGAAAATGATATGGGATTTATCAAATATAATGATTGGATTAAAAGTGTTCCAAAAGCAATTACAGATGATACATTATGGAAAATGAAAGTTTATCGATTGAGTTTGTTTCTTGGAGACATTGGCTGGAATGATATATCAGTCTTATATAAAGATGGACGCACAAAAAGCCTATCCAATCAATTATATCGAGCGCTGGGTTCCATTAGTTCAAACATAGCAGAAGGTTATTCCATGGGGACAGGGAAAAACCGTGCTCGATACTATGAATATGCCCTCGGCTCTACAAGGGAGACAAGAGATTGGTACTATAAAGGTCGCCATATTCTCGGAAATGAAATAATTGAACACCGATTTTTAATACTAACTGAAATTATAAAACTTTTACTTACAATGGTTCCAGATCAACGTAATTATTCTGTAAATGAAAAGACAGAAGATTATATAACTGGAATACATGATGCTCCAATATTAAACAACGAGGATTAAACACAAATGTTGCGCTATTACTTAATTACGTTTTACATAATTACATAATTACAATCATGCTAAAAATCAAAAATTTACACATCAGTATCGAGAACAAAGAAATTATCAAAGGAATTAACCTGACCATCAAAGCCGGCGAACTCCACGCCATTATGGGGCGGAATGGTTCGGGGAAAAGCACTCTAGCACACGTCATTTCCGGAAAGGCAGGTTATGAAATAAAGGGAGATATTCTTTTTAACGGGGAAAGTATATTAAATAAAACACCTGAAGAAAGGGCCTTATTGGGGATTTTTATGTCATTTCAGTATCCGGTCGTCATTCCCGGTGTAAATAATACGTATTTTTTAAAAGCTGCCCTGAACGCCCGACGTAAAGCCAATGGTGAAGCAGAATTGGATGCCATGGATTTCCTTACATTGATTAAAGAAAAAATTAAGGTTGTTGAAATGGATGAAAGCTACTTAAGCCGGGCAGTAAACGATGGATTTTCCGGGGGTGAAAAAAAGCGGAACGAAATACTCCAACTCGTGACGCTTGAACCGTTATTTGCTATCTTGGACGAAACAGATTCGGGCCTCGATATTGACGCCTTGAGAATTATTGCCAATGGAGTGAATCAATACCGAAATAAAGATAGATCCATTTTGGCAATTACCCATTATCAGCGATTATTGGATTATATGAAACCGGATGTCGTTCATGCCATGATAGACGGGCAAATCGTCAAAACCGGTGGAATGGAATTGGCGCACGAATTAGAAGAAAAGGGTTATTCCTGGCTAGTGAACTGATGCAACATTTTCAATCAGAACTGAACACAATACAGAAAAAGTGGTCTCATAAATCATCAAAATTATTATCTTTACGAAATACGGCTTTCGAACATTTTACACATTTAGGATTTCCCACTAAAAAATGGGAAGATTGGCAGTTTACGGATTTCTCTCCTTTTGAAAAGATTGAATATCAAATGGGGAAACGGAAGGAGATCAACCCGGATGACTATTTAATTCAGGAATCCCTTAAAGAAGTTTATTCAATTGTCATTTTGAATGGTCAATTCCTACCGGAACAATCAAAGATTCCAAAAGGAGTCTTTATCCAAACGTTATTGGATATATTCTTAAAAAATGCTCAAATAGAAGATAACAGAAATCCCTTTTATGCCCTGAATACCAGCCTTATGAATTCTGGTCTATCGGTTCACGTTCCTGACGGATTACATGTAGACAAGCCGATTCATCTACTTTCCCTGACTACCGGTTTGCACTCTCCAACCATGAACCATCCTCGTCTAGTTATTAAAATTGGTAATAACTCATCCGCCACCATCCTCGAACAGTATACCGGACGCCGAAATACTCAATATTGGAACAACTGCGTTACTATTATCGATGTCGGAAAAAGCGGCATTTTTCATCACTACCGACTGCAGGAAGATACGGGATATCACACAGAAACCTTGGATTACCACATAGAAAAAGATGCGTCACTAAACGCGGTCCAATTCAATAAAGATACTGAACTATACAGGGGAGATTTATATCTTCATTATGGTGGTCAGAATGCTTCTGCTCAATTCAATGGACTTTCATTACTCAATATGAATCAGCACATGGATACGAGGGTCATCGTTAATCACAACCAGCCGAATTGTCAAAGTCACCAATTTTTTAAATATATACTTGATGATAAAGCCACCGGTGTATTTAATAGTCGGGTCGTTGTGGAAAAAGACAGTCATAAAACAGATTCAAGTCAATCTAATAAAAATTTATTATTGAGTTCCTCCTCCTCCATGCACTCCAACCCCCAATTAGAAATTTATGCAGATGATGTCCGTTGCTCTCACGGTTCAAGTACGGGTCAAATTAATGAAGATGCTCTCTATTATTTACGTTCCCGGGGAATTGATTTCAAAACAGCACAAATGCTCATGGTGGAAGGTTTTGCCAGCGAAGTTTTTTCTTTAGTTAAGGATAAAACAATTTCTACATATTTCGGTTCAAAACTCTCCCGCTGGCTGGAGGAATCAAGCCATGAATGATTTAAGAGAGTTGTACCAGCAATTAATATTGGATCATAATCAACATCCGCAGAATTACAAAGAGTTAAACGATCCTACTGTTGTCGCAGAGGGGCATAATCCACTTTGCGGAGATGAGATTACCTTATATTTACGAGTAGAAAATGAAGAAATAAAAGATGTTAGTTTCAAAGGATCAGGTTGCGCTATTTCAAAGGCATCTGCTTCAATTATGACCACCCTGATTAAGGGGAAAACAGTGGCAGAAGCAGAATTATTGTTTGATCAATTCCATAAGATGATTACAATTGGAGAAACCAGCGGAGACATGGGAAAACTGGAAGTCCTTGCAGGAGTGCATAAATTCCCCTCCCGCGTAAAATGCGCCATATTAAGCTGGCATACCATGAACAATGCTATCCAAGGCAAAGTAGAATTAACAATAACAGAATAAGTATGATAAATAGCACACGCACAGAAGAAGTTATCACATTTTCCCGGGAATGTAATGTTACCATAATTCCCTCCGGGACCAAAGGTAAAATTTTAAAAGGAGAACACGGTATCATCACCCAAGCGCTGGGAGGAAATTATACCGTCGCTGTCAATGGAAATTTATACCGGATTGAGGATAAAGATGCTGATGCCATTGGTAAAAAAACCATCTTAAAAGAAAAAGAAAAATCAAACCATGATCAAGCAGTAGATGAAAAAGCAGTCTGGGATGCAATGCGGACCTGCTATGATCCCGAGATTCCTGTTAATATTGTGGACCTTGGTTTAATTTATTCCTGCGATTTTTCAAATACAAAATCAGGGGGAACTTTAGTGGAGGTTTCTATGACCCTTACGGCGCCGGGATGCGGAATGGGTCCCATCATTGCCCAGGAAGTTGAACAAAAAATCTCAGGTGTTCCTGGCGTTTCCGATGTGATGGTTCTTTTAGTCTGGGACCCCCCTTGGGGGCAGAATATGATGACCGAGGCTGCTCGATTACAATTAGGGTTACTGTAACCGGTAGAGTGTTAACCGGTGAGCATGAATATGTTAAATGGAGCATGGAAAATGGAAGATGGAAGATGGAAGATGGAAAATGGAA
>CAZBEY010000085.1:0-7400 GCA_964491015.1 uncultured bacterium
AGGCCATCTTTTTTCCGCAACTCACCAATCACCAGTTCCCGCTCACCACTCACCAGTTCCCAATCACCACTCACCAGTTCCCACTCACCACTCACCAGTTCCCGCTCACCACTCACCATAACACTCCTCACATTCTCCATTTTCCATTTTTCATGCATGTTTTACTCTATGGCCGGTTCGATTCCGCCCAATATAAAAAGTATCGCCATTCCGCTGGTGGAAAATCAAACGGCAGAATTCGCCATGGCAGAGACTGTGACTGATAATCTCCTGGCCAAGTTTAATGAAGAAAATATTTTACGGGTGATTGATGAAAAAAATGCAGATTCGGTATTAAGGGGAATTATTTTAAGAGTAAACGATGGTCCCTACACGTTTAGCAAAGAAGAAGCTGTGACGGAATACCGTTTCACCCTGACCATGAAAATAGAATGGGTTGATATTGAGAATGACAAAGTGCTGCTAACCAAGCAATATTCCGGCTGGGGAGCCTACGGATTGAGTGGAGACATCAGCAGTGACGGCATTGACAACGACGGAGATGGATCTATCGATGGCGATGATGTGGATGAAATCGGTGATCCCAGAGAATTTGCCAACAGAATTGCGGTGGAAAAAATTGCAGAAGACGTTTTAAATGATATTTTGACGTCGTGGTAATACTTGTGCTGGTTATTGGCAGCAGGTTAGTAGTATCTGGTAACGATATTGAACCTTTGGAAGGTTAATATTGGATAAAAAACTATAAAGAATAATGTCATTGCGAGGACAGATCACGAAGTGTCTGGACGTGGTAATCTCCTTGGATCGGCTGAAAGAAGGAGATCGCTTCATCCCAACAAAAATGTTGAAATTCGCGATGACAGATAATTATTATTTTGATTGAATTAATGTAACGACTGAACAATTAGAAAGGAAAATATGAGCAAAGTAACCATAAAAAATTTGAAAGATCACGCTGGGGAGGAAGTTGCTCTCAACGGATGGGTTTATAATAAAAGATCCATTGGGAAAGTATGGTTTCTCATCCTCCGGGACGGCAGTGGAATGACGCAATGCGTGGTGGTAAAAGGTCAAGTAGCCGATAGTGTTTTTAATCTGAGAAATGATCTAACCCAGGAATCGTCCGTATCTGTAACGGGCGTGGTAAAAGAAGAACCCCGTTCAGTTGGCGGATATGAAATTGGGGTAACAAATGTGGAAGTTCATCAAATTGCCGAAGAATATCCCATTACGCCCAAAGAACACGGCACATCGTTTTTAATGGATAACCGCCATTTGTGGATTCGTTCCAAAAAGCAAAATGCCATATTGAAAGTCCGCCATCAGGTGATTAAAGCCTGCCGGGATTTTTTCGATAATAACGGTTTTACGCTGGTGGATACGCCGATATTTACTGCCAATGCCTGCGAAGGCACGTCCAACCTGTTTGCCGTGGATTATTTTGAAAGATCAGCTTATTTAACCCAAAGCGGACAATTGTATTCCGAAGCAACAGCAGCCGCATTGGGAAAGGTCTATTGTTTTGGTCCTACCTTTCGAGCGGAAAAATCCAAGACCCGTCGCCATTTGACGGAATTCTGGATGGTCGAACCGGAGATGGCTTACTGCAACCTGGATGAAAATATGGATGTTGCAGAGCAATTTGTGGAATATATTGTTCAGTGGTGTTTGGAGCATTGCAAAGATGAATTAGAAATCCTTGAGCGGAATACATCCGGTTTGGAAAAGGTAAAAGCACCCTTCCCGAGAATTACTTACGATGAAGCAGCAAAAATCCTTCAGGACAATGGCGCTGACTTTACCTACGGGACGGACTTTGGCGGAACAGATGAGACTATTATTTCATCTCAATTCGATCGACCGGTCATGGTGCACCGCTGGCCTGCAGAGATCAAAGCATTTTACATGAAACGGGATGCAGAAAATGACAACCTGGCTCTGGGAGTGGATATGCTGGCCCCGGAAGGTTATGGTGAAATCATTGGTGGCGGACAGCGTGAGGATGATCTATCCATTCTGGAAAGCAGAATCAAGGAACACGAATTGGATATGAAGGATTTTAAATGGTATCTGGATTTGAGAAGATACGGATCTGTTCCCCATTCCGGTTTTGGTCTTGGAATCGAGCGGACTATTACCTGGATCACTGGTATCAAGCATATCCGGGAGACCATTCCATTTCCACGGACATTGGCGAGGCTGGAGCCATGATGAATAGAATTAATATTCCGCAAAATGCACAAAATTCACAAAATGATAAGATGACAAATTTTGAGGATTTGCTCAAAGAAAAATATGGTGAGAGAGAAACGCCAAAAAGAGATAATTATGAGAATAAGGTTTTATCGTTCAGAATTCTAGAAATTTAAATGGGTTAGCAGAAATATGAATATGAAATATATAATAAAACCAAAGCACTACGAATACGGTGAAAAACATCATATTCCATCGTTTTTATTAAATTTCAAATTTCAGTTATTGATTGGAATAGTACTTTATGCTATGTTTTTTATTTTTAGTGAACTTGATATAACTGAATTATTGGTATCTTCTTTTTCTTATTTTATGATAAGTATGATTGGAGGTATTGCATTGATTGGTCCATCATTTTGGATTTTGAGCCTTTTAGGGATTGGTGATTATGATATTTTGCGAATCAAAACAGATTCAGAAGGGAATACAGTTGAATATCCTTGAAAATAAAGAGCCAAAATATGTTTAATACAAATGTCAGATAAATAGATTATGACTAAAGAAAATAAAATCCGATTATTTCAAGAGCATAAAGTCAGAACTCATTGGGACGATGACAAAGAGAAATGGTTTTTTTCCATCATAGATGTTGTGGCGATTTTGACAGGAAGTCCAAGACCAAGGAAATATTGGAATGCTCTAAAAACCAAACTTCAAGACGAAGGAAGTCAGTTGTCCCAAAATTTGGGACAACTGAAAATGCAATCATCAGATGGAAAATTATACAAAACAGATGTAGCTGATACAGAACAGTTATTACGACTGATCCAATCCATCCCATCTCCCAAAGCTGAACCGTTTAAAATGTGGTTGGCAAAAGTGGGTTCTGAAAGGATTGATGAGACAGATAACCCAGAATTAGCTTTTGACAGAGCCATGGAAACCTATCTTAAAAAAGGATATTCTAAGGAGTGGATAAACCAAAGATTAAAAAGCATTGAAGTCCGAAAAGAACTGACGGATGAATGGGATAAAAGGGGAGTAAAGAAAGGACTGGAATACGCTATCTTATCCAATGAAATCACAGAAGCATGGAGCGGATTTGATGTGAAAGGTTATAAGAAATTCAAAGGGTTGAAAAAAGAAAACCTGCGGGATAATATGAGTATTGGTGCTCAATATGTTGGCAGAAGCCACGACAACTGAAATTAGTATAGAGAAAAAACCAAAAACATTTGACGAGAATAAAACGATTGCTAAACAGGGTGGAACCATTGCTGGAAATACGCGAAAAGAAATTGAAGAAAAAACAGGTAAAAGAGTAGTCACGAAGCTTACAGCACAAAAATATTTGGATAATAAAAAGTGAAGTATCATTTTTCATTTCGGTATATAAGGTAATAATTATGTTCAATAAAACACGCATATCCGTTTTCGGAGGCCGGGACATTAACGAAAGTATTTACAAAGATGCCTACGAATTGGGCAAACTCCTGGCGAAGGAGAGATATCTCGTCTATTGCGGTGGTGGAAATGGAGTAATGGAAGCGGTATCTAAAGGAGTCCATGTTGGAGGCGGAACATGTGTGGGAATTCTCAAAGGTAGTTCCTTAGATGAAATGAATGACTATATTACAATTCCCGTATCTACGAATATGGGAATTACCAGAAATGCATTGCTGGCTTATAACTGCGATACGGCTGTAGCCATCAGCGGGAAATATGGAACATTATCGGAAATTGCCTACGCCATGCAGTTGGAAAAACCTGTAGTAGGACTCCATAGCTGGGATCTAGAAAATTTGATAAACGTAAATACTCCACATGAAGTTATTCAATTTATTAAAGAAAACACTTAAAGTAAAGTATGAAACATCTTTATTAATATGGTTTGTTATTTTCGAAAAGTAAAACTTCGCGATATTTACGTAAATTTCCGTGTTCTTTGCGGTAAAGAAACTATTAACCGCGAAGAACGCCAAAGAAAGCGCAAAGTTCTCAAAGTAAAATATTGTGAAAGCATTTAAGGCAACGGTTTCAGGAAAAGTCCAAGGCGTCTGGTTTCGCGACTCAACGCGGAAAGAGGCTGTAAAATTGAATGTAGTGGGTTGGGTAATGAATAAACCTGAGGGAACTGTTTATTTAGAAGCAGAAGGTGAAGAAGAGCAATTAAATCAATTAATAAAATGGCTTAAAGTGGGTTCACGATATTCCCGTGTGGATGATGTTGAAATAGAATGGGTTGAACCAATAGGTTCTTATTCAACCTTCGAAATGAGATATTAATGAAGATCGCTCTCTGCCAAGTAAATCCTACCGTCGGTGCCCTGGACGCCAATAAAAACCTTATTCTCGACAATTATAGAAAAGCTGTGGATAATAGCGCCGAATTAGTAGTTTTCCCGGAAATGGTTATTACCGGCTATCCCATTGCAGACCTCTTATACGAAAATGGCTTTGTGGATGAAAATATGACCATTCTGGGCGATATTGCCGCTCTATCAACCATTCCCCTTATTTTGGGCTATATCCACAAGGAAAACGGAAATTTATTTAATTCTGCCGCTGTCTGTGTAGATGGGAAGCAGATTAACCGTTATGACAAGATTTTATTGCCCACTTATGATGTATTTGACGAAGACCGATATTTTAGGACCGGAACGGAATTGGGTTTATGTGAAGTGGAAATTGCCGGAGAAAAAATTAAAATCGGACTGGAAATCTGTGAAGACCTCTGGGATGATGAATATGAGTTCAAGGTATCAGCGGAATTGGCAAAATCAGGAGCAGATTGTATTGTTAATATTTCGGCGTCGCCATATCACGAACTCCGTTTGCAGGAACGACTTGAGTTAATTCAAATCAAAGTCAGGAAAACGGGAATCCCATTTTATTATTGCAACCTCGTTGGAGCACAGGATGAACTGGTATTTGACGGGCAATCATTGGCCATAAATTCTCAAGGAAATATCATCGGTTACGGGCCACGATTTGAGGAAAGAATTATTTACCTGGAGACGGAATACTCTGATGAAGTGGAATTACCGGAGGAAGATCGGGAAGGAGAGATGTATTCGGCCCTTGTTTTGGGTGTAAAAGATTATTTCAAAAAAACAGGCCATAAGGAAGCAGTCATCGGCTTAAGCGGGGGAATTGATTCCTCCTTGGTGGCTTGCATTGCTGCGGATGCATTGGGAAAGGAAAATGTGCACGGTGTTTCTATGCCGTCCGTCTTTTCCAGTGGACACAGCAAAACGGATGCGCAACAATTAGGGGAGACTCTGGGTATAGATTATCGCACCATCGCCATCCCGGATATTGTGGATGAATATGAAAAAACGCTCCATTCACAATTTGCAGGGAAAGATCGAAATGTAGCCGAAGAAAATATCCAGGCACGCATCAGAGGGAATTTACTTATGGCATTATCCAATAAATTAAATTGGATAGTGCTTTCTACCGGGAATAAGACCGAATTGGCTCTGGGATATTGCACGTTGTACGGTGATATGAGTGGTGGACTGGCAGTGATATCCGATCTTTCTAAAACAGATGTTTATGAATTATCAAAATGGGTAAATAGAAAAGCAGGGACTGACCGAATACCGGTCAATTGTATTGATAAACCACCTTCGGCGGAATTATCTCCGGATCAAGTGGACCCATTCGACTATGATATTGTCAGTCCGTTGGTGGATCTCATTGTTGAGGAAAGAAAATCACCGGCACAATTGATCGAGAGAGGTTACGACCGGGATTTGGTGGTTGACATTTACCAAAAAATAAGAATCAATGAATACAAACGTAGACAGGCGGCTCCCGGGATACGAGTAACGAAAAAAGCTTTTGGCACCGGACGGCGTATGCCCATTGTAAATCATTATCGGGGAAAAAAATCATGAAAAAATTGATAATTATTATTATTTTGAGTATCCTGACGGGCCAAAACAGGACGCCTTCAGAATATTGGAGCCGTCTAAATGAAAGTGAAAAGATTTCCTTTGTCAACGGCGCCTATTCCGCTGCTTCTGCATTGAAAATGCATCACCAGCGCCAGGTAAAGGAGCAGTATTTGGGAAACGATAACTGGGTCCGCCCTTATTTCATTGACCGGTATTACGAAATTATCGATGAACATATATCAAAAGAGGTTGAGGGGAAAATTGACGTTATTGCTAAAGCAATGGATGCGTTTTATTCCAATTCAGATAATGAAAATATTCCTATTATAGAAGCCATGCGTATTGTGTCCATGGTCCAGGACGGAAAAAATCAAAAAGCAAACCTCTACCTGCTAAAAGCCCAACGGAAATATCAATAGTTTGGTATCCTGCAAATAATAGAACCCTTTTCAAGTATTTTGTGTCATTGTCCGAAGTACTGCTGTAGTCTGCAAGTAGTAAACTGCAAAACATTTTTACCGGTTTAAATTGAATCAATCATCCTATGATTGATGTGCACGGACATATATATCCAATAAATTTCGTATCATTTTTTGATATGGAGAATGAAGTTCTTTTCCCTTGGATTTAAAAAACTCTAGAGTGGACATTGAAATTTCTAAAGTAATTTTTTTCGTTTGTTCCTTTCTTACCAGCATTTCAGGCGGTGGTAAAAAATCGTTAACTCTGGTTAATTTACCGATGGGTTGATCAGTTTGTTGCGTTTTCTTTGTCATAATATTTTTTCCCCTTTTGCCAGTATCCTGCACCATAAATACTAATCCTTTTCTCACGCTGATCGCATCGGACAGTTAAAACACGGTTACTGACCTTCCCGATGCAAAAATACCTTTCTTCTTTTTTACTATGCATTTCATCAATGGCGGTGATTCTGTTTGGATCATAAAAAGCTTCTTGAGCAACAATAAATGATACACCATGCTTTTGTTGGTTTTCGCGATCCTTTTCATCATCCCACTCGAATGAAAGCATATTAGTCATATCAGAAACCATGAAAAATATGGGGAAATATCAATATAATAATATGGGTAAATAATTGATTATATGAGTTGACAATTCTTTGTAATCGCGAATTATCTCCTTTTTTAAAGTTATCATCTGTAACCCCGGTAAACCATCGCTTTTCTTGTCGTAAGATCTTCTCCTACTATTACTATCATATCATTTTTAATCGCTAAACCGGTTGTTGTAATAAAATCGTGAATATCAAAGGCATCCAGTTCCTCATAAAATTTCCAGTTT
>CAZBEY010000086.1:0-5468 GCA_964491015.1 uncultured bacterium
GAAAAGCCCTGGGGAACGGGACACGCTATTTTATCTGCTGCTGATTACATCAATGAGCCGTTTGTTGTAATCAACGGGGATGACTATTACGGCCGGGAATCGTTTCAAAATCTGGCGGAATTTTATAATGATGAATATCTATCATTCAGCATGGTTGCCTTTCGTCTGGATAAAACATTGTCGATCTTTGGCGGTGTGACACGGGGTTTATGCACGGTTGAGAACGGGAAATTATCTACCGTAATTGAAACAGAAAATCTTCAAAAAATAAAAAATGGCGTATCATCAGACAGAGAAATTGAGTTAGATGGCAGCGAACCTGTATCTATGAATATGTGGGGTTTTACTCCAATCCTATTTGATTATCTAAAAGAAATGTTTTCGGATTTTCTAAATGAAAGTGGTACAGAATTGAAAAGCGAATTTTTAATACCTTCCGTAATCAACCATCTGATTCAGACCGGAGTGGAGGAAGTTCATGTATTGCGCAGCAATTCACAGTGGTTTGGAGTCACATATAAAGAAGATAGACCATATGTTATGGGCGAAATACAAAAACTCATTAAAGCCGGGGTTTACCCTAAAAAATTATTTGGTTAACCATTGATTTTAGTACTGGAAATTAAGCGTTTCTGTCCTTTAACTTACCTTTCAATTGTATTAAAATTCACCCCAACTTTTTAACAAAACAGATAGCTTTTAAAAACTGGATGCGTGAAGAAAAAAGAGGGAAAATTATCATGGTTAAGACGGGAAATGATGTCAATAGTGGTGCTATGAACGAGTTTCTCAACGATAAGCCGGAGGATTTTGCGCTTTTTAATTTATGCAAAGGGTTTTTCAAAGTTCTCTAATAATATCGAAAAGGAGCCATAAATGTCCAAACGGCAGTTTAAAACTGAAGTCACTCAACTACTGCATCTGATTATTCATAGTTTATATTCCCATAAAGAAATATTTTTACGGGAGTTAGTATCCAATTCTTCCGATGCGATGGATAAGCTGAATTATCTTACATTAACCGATGATAAGTTCAAATCAATGGACTTTGGTCCACGCATAGATATCTCCTTTTCAGAGGGTGAGATAAAAAGAGTGGAAATCGCTGATAACGGAATAGGTATGAGTGAGGAAGACCTGGTTGAAAACCTGGGGACAATTGCCCGGTCCGGGACCAAAACATTTTTAAATAATTTGACAGGAGATGAAAAGAAAGATTCCAATTTGATTGGTCAATTTGGCGTTGGTTTTTATTCCTCTTTCATGGTGGCGGATAAGGTAGAAGTATTGAGTCGAAAAGCGGGCGAGGAAGACGCTCATCGCTGGGTGAGCGATGGAAAAGGTAATTACGAAATTTCCAAAGATATTCGAAAGGAACAGGGGACGACCGTTATTTTACATTTGAATGATAACGGCAAGGAATATGCCAATCGGTGGCAGATTCAGGAGATCGTTAAGAAATATTCAAACCACATTGCGTTTCCCATTTATCTCCACTATTTGGATACTGAATATGATAAGGATGGTAAAGAGAAAGAAAAGAAACCTAAAACAGATCAGATCAATACAGCATCTGCTTTCTGGAAACGTCCAAAAAGCAAATTGAAGAAAAAAGAATATGACGAATTTTATAAATCCATCTCCAATGATTTTGACGAACCATTGCATTGTATTCATACTCAGGCTGAAGGCACCCTTGATTATACTACGTTATTTTTTATACCAAAAAAAGCGCCCATTGATTTATATTATACTGAATATAAACCGGGTGTAAAACTCTACGTTAAACGTGTATTTATAACCGACGACGATAAAGAATTACTTCCTTCCTGGCTTCGATTCGTAAAGGGGATTATCGATTCTGAAGATTTACCACTCAATGTAAGCCGGGAAATACTCCAACAAAATCGTATCCTTGCGAAAATTAAAAATAATTCCGTAAAAAAAATTATTTCGGAATTAAAGGATTTGGCGAAAGATAATAAAAAATATATTGGATTCTGGAAAGAATTTGGCCGACCAATAAAAGAAGGCGTATATCAGGATTACGATAATAAGGAAGCATTGCTTGAACTTATGCGCTTTAAATCGACAATGGTGGACGAATATACATCTTTCATGGATTATGTTGATCGAATGGGAGCAGATCAGAAATATATTTATTTTATTACCGGTGAGAATGAGGAAGCATTACGTCATTCACCTCTTCTTGAATTGTATAAAAGCAAGGAGTTGGAAGTACTTATTTTGGATGAAGAAATTGATGATATTATCATGACGTCTATTCCGAAATACAAAGAATGGGAGCTGAAATCCGTTAACCGTAGTGATGCAGCAGATGATTTAAAAACCGAGGAAAATAAACAGGATGAAAAAGTTCTCAAACCCGTCATCAAAAAAATCAAAAGCGTTCTGGGGGATCGCGTGAAAGATGTGGTGGCATCTACCAGGTTAAGCAATTCTCCATCTTGTATTGTTGCAGATTCCAATGATCCCACAGCTCAAATGCAGGAAATGCTAAAAGCAATGGGACAAGGAACCAATCAGGATATAAAGCCGATTCTTGAAATTAATCCAAACCATCCGATAGTTAAAAAAATGAAGGATATGAGGAAGTCCAAGACCTTCGAAGATATCTGCTTTTTGCTCTATGAACAAGCTTTATTGATCGAAGGAGTAAAATTGGATAACCCTGCACATTTTGTCAGTCGTATCAATACCGTTATGGAGCGGGCTCTGTAGCTTGGGCCTAACCATTTCTACTGGCATTCGTTGTACTGCCAAAAGTAAAGAGACTAGTCTGAAAAGGTTGAATTTGATGCAATTTCATCTTTTCAATAGTACAATAGACATTCTTGTCTATTGGTGTGCAGACAGCCTTCCGTAAGCACGTTGGTAAAACAAAAACATACTACTCGGAGCAGGCTCAATAAACTTTCATAAGAAATAAATAGTCCACAATTGGGCTCTGCTTGATAAGCAAAGACATGTGAAATAATTATAATTAAAAGTTTCTTCTCTTTGTGCTTGGTTCAATCTTTCTTTGCTGTTTATTTTTAGGATAGTGAACCCTCCTTGTTGGTTAAGGTTTTTCATGGATTAAACAATCTAAATTTTCCGGGAGCTTCCCTGTTATTTCAAATAAAAGTGATGCAATGCAATAATCCAATGAACATCGATGAACGGTATGAGTAAGAAATTGAAAAATATGGTTAATATCGCATTGAACGCTCCACGATTAATATTCACCGGAACAATAATTCTATGTCTGAATTATATTTCCCCCCAAAATTATATACGCGATGTAAATCCATTCACTGTTCTTATTGATGGTGTGGAGATTGAAGCGCCATTCACGGGGGGACTGAATCAGCCCGACCCCAGATTTATTGATTGGAATGAGGATGGGATTCTGGATTGTTTCATCAACGACCGGGACGGGTTTTTACAATATTGGGTAGGGGTCGCGACGGTTATTCCCGACACCGGGCATTACATTCCGCAATTTGAATTAATCACTAAATCATTTCAGAATATTAATGTAGGTGCCTGGTTTGCATTCTATGATTTTGATGGCGATGGTGATGCTGATCTATTAAGTCATACTCAGCATACGGTAAATGTGAGTTATTGGATGAATAATAATGGTCAATTTGAATTAGTGACCAATGAGCTGATGGATATTGAACATCTGCCTGTTTATGGTGGGCAAATTGTCATCCCGGCCATTGCGGACATTAATAATGATGGGTACACGGACTATTTTGTAGGAGATATATCCGGGCGCGTTGCGTATTATGAGGGACATGAGTTTCTTAACGGACTGCCGCAATTTGAGTTGATTACCAATTCGTTTGAGGATATTTGGATCGTCTGGACTCCCGGTCGCCACGGCGCCAATGCATTTGAATTTTTTGATATGGATAATGACAGCGATTTGGATTTGATCTGGGGCGATTTTTACCAACCGGGGTTGTTTTATTTGGAAAATTATGGGACAGCTACCCATCCGGATTTTGAGGATTCATTAATGGTGGATGATTTTCCGTCTGAATTGACTTTTGAAACAACGGGTCGGAATATTGCTCGAATGGTTGATTTTGACAATGACGGTGATGGCGATATGGTTGTGGGTGTGCTTTCCGGAGCTTACGGAATCGAATACCTGGATAATCTCTATTATTTTCAAAACAACGGTAATTCGGAAATCTGGAATTTTGAATTGATAACATCCAGGCTATTACCGGGATTGGATTTTATTTCAAGCAGTCATCCTGCCTTGTCAAAACCATGTAATGAGGATCATTTGAGAATTTGGATTGGGAATGAATTCAATCCGAAAAATTCTGCATGGTCTGGTGGATTGGTTACATTAGAGAGCTACGGGGACTCATATGAATATTTATCATTGAAAAATGAGTCTATTTTTCAACTTGGGTCTAACCTATCACCAGGGATATTTGAAAACCTAACAAACTCAAACTCTCCGATAAAAGACCTTTTTATAGGTGATTTTAATGGTACTATTTACAAAATAGAAGAGGTTATACCGCAAATTGATTCCTGTGCCTTTCAAGATCCGGAACCCAATTTTTTAAATATCGATTTAAGCGGCAGGGCGACGCCGTCCTTTGGCGATGTGGATCAGGATGGAGATGATGATTTAATTATTGGGGATAAAGATGGATACATTCACGTATATTGGAATCGTGGAACACCTGATTCGACTGCTTTTGATTCCACATCTTCTCTATTGGTAGATATTGGTGATAATGCGGCACCCTGTGTATTGAATAATGGTCATATTCTCGGCGGGAATAAAGCAGGAGAATTATATGAGATTATTTATTTAAACAGCGGTGAATTATTTGCGGAAAGACGATTGGATATTCCGTATGTAGGCAGGAACCTTGCTCCGGCAGCCTATTATAAAGAAGGTCAAACTGAACCGGACTTGATCTTCGGCACCCAAGCCGGCGGGCTGCAATATTTCCGGTACGACTCGACGAATGTTCGTGTTCGCGATGAACCTATCCCTTCTGCATTTTCATTAGGTCATCCTTATCCAAATCCTTTTAATAATCATTTTTCATTTACGATTTCCTCCCATCAAAGAGATTTTGTTAATATCTCACTCGTGAACCTTTTGGGGCAAAAAGTCCAAAATATATTTGACGGAAATATCCAAAATGATATGATGCAATACAATGTAGAGACCCAACTTCCATCCGGTATTTATTTTATTTTGGCTGAAACTGGATCAGTGATTCAAATGCGTAAAATTCTCTTAATAAAATGAATATAGTGTCGTGTCAACCATGTATTAGCGCAACCTAGTCCGGTTATTTTAGCCGATAATGTTGTTGAATATTTTAACCACGGCTTTCGGCTATGCTGAAAATATTCGCCTTCAACTTTTTGCACACTACACACTTGACACAACACTAGTGGTAAATCAATAGTCAAAT
>CAZBEY010000086.1:5568-7313 GCA_964491015.1 uncultured bacterium
ACTTTTTGCACACTACACACTTGACACAACACTAGTGGTAAATCAATAGTCAAATAGTTTTGGTTCATCATAATAATACGCACCTAAAAAAAATAACATGTTATCCTGATCCGCCAGCCGGCGAACAAAGATCTCAAATGTCATTCTATCATTTTATCCTTGAGATTCCCCGATATACATCGGAAATATAAATAATTCGCTCAGAATTAAAATGACTGGAATTTTTCAATAATTTCGAACGGTTTGACGGATTAATGGACGATTTTTATTTGGAACCAATTTGGTTATTCTGCATACAATTTCAGCAAGTAAAATCAACCAATTATTAGGAGTCATTATTTTGAAACGAACCTTTATTATTTTCACCGTTATTTTTTCCCTGGGCTGGGCACAAAATTCAGTAGTTTCTCAGTTCAGTAATACCTTTGCTGATGTGGCGGAGCTCGTCAATCCATCCGTCGTTACCATCCTTGCAAATAAAACAATAAAACAAAAACAATTTCATAAAAGAAGTCCTTTTGATGATTTTTTTCCACAGGACTTTTTCCCTCAAGAATTTCAGACTCGCGCCTTAGGATCCGGCGTAATTGTTGACAATGAAAACGGCTATATTTTGACAAATAATCACGTGGTTGAAAATATGGATGAAATTACGGTTAAACTCATTGATAAAAGGGAATATGATGCTGAAATAGTCGGTATGGATTCTAAGTCGGATTTGGCTATTATAAAAATTGATACAGATGATTTGGATGCAATAAAATTGGGTGATTCAGATCAGTTGCGAGTAGGGGAATGGGTACTGGCGATTGGCAGCCCATTTAATGAAAATTTGAGTCATTCTGTCACTGCCGGAATAGTGAGCGCTTTGGGCAGGAGTCATATAATTTCCAATGAAAATTATGAAGATTTCATCCAAACGGATGCTGCCATTAATCCAGGAAATAGCGGTGGTGCATTGGTGAATCTAAATGGAGAATTAATCGGTATTAATGCAGCGATTGCCACCGGAGGGGGGCGCGAAAGATCAAACCGTGGAGTTGGTTTTGCCATACCCATCAATATGGTCAAAAAGGTCATGGGTGATTTGATCAATGAAGGCCGCGTCATTCGTTCATGGCTTGGCGTTTACATCCAAGATTTGGATGATGCCACTGCCCGAGCACTGGATATGAACACCCGAGACGGCGCTTTGATTAGCGATGTAGTGGAAAATAGTCCGGCTGACAGGGCAGGAATTGAAATAGGGGATATCATAACCACATTTGATAATAAAGATATTACCGGTTCATCACGATTAAAAAATATTGTTTCCAGTTCTATACCGGGAAAACGGTACGTCGTGGAGCTACTCCGTGACAGTAAAAAGAAAAAATATTATATAACACTGGAGGAACTTCCGGATGATCCCCGAACACTTGCCAAAGCGGATAAAGAATTTGAATCTGACTTGGGATTCAGGGTTGAAAATGTTAATTCAGAAATGAGAAGAAATTATCGACTCGAACGTAATGTCGAAGGGGTGATTGTTTCTGATGTTGATAGAACAAGTAAAGCATTTGCATCGGGATTACGACCGGGAGATGTCATCACGAGAGTGGGTCGAAAAAATGTAGATAGTGTAGAATTATTTTATGATTTGCTTGACAAAGAAACAAAAGGAAAAACAATTTTATTTCTTGTTAAAAGAGGGAATGTTTCCCGATTTATCACTTTAGAAATGTAATATTTTAACCTTTCAAAGG
>CAZBEY010000087.1:0-2001 GCA_964491015.1 uncultured bacterium
CCAACACCTTTAAACGGTGCAAAGATTGATACATTTTATGACCACCGGATCGCCATGGCTTTCACAATCGCCGGTCTGATCGCAGACGGAGATATCGATCTGGATAATCCTGATTGTACCTCTATCTCATATCCCGGTTTTTATAACGTATTGGAAAGCTTGTTTAGATGAAGCGGTTTGGTGTTATTGGCAATCCCATTACTCATAGCTTGAGTCCTGACTTACACCAAGAGATATATCGTCAGCTAGGTATCGACGCTTCGTTTGAAAAAGTGAGGGTAACTTCTAATCAATTATCTGATTTCATAACCCAAAATGAATTGGATGGATTCAATGTCACGATTCCCCATAAGATAGCGGTGATTCCTTTTTTAGATGGGCTGGACAAATCAGCGAAAACCATTGGAGCAGTAAATTGCATATTCAAGGGCAGAGGATATAACACTGATTGGGTCGGATTTATAAAAGCAATGGAATTTAATAATGTTGAGTTGACAGGAAAAAACTGTCTCATACTTGGGGCCGGCGGTGCGGCTCGGGCTTTGGCTTATACGCTCATAAAATCAAATGTAAATTCCATTACCATAGTAAACCGTACGAAAGAAAAAGCTGAATCGCTGACTCAATGGATAAAAGCGCAGTCGGAGATCCGAGTTAAATCTTCATCACCAGAACACTTGAACACTTTAACACCTGAACACATTATCATTAATTGTACACCGGTTGGCACGTGGCCAGACACTGAATCAGTGCCCATGGATGTTGGTGATATCAGCGGAACCCCGGTTCTAGTGGATACAATCTACAATCCGCTGGAAACAAAATGGCTCAAACAAGGAAAAGAAAAAGGAGCCAAAATTGTGGGCGGACTCGATATGTTCATTGCCCAAGGGTTAGCATCGACGGATATCTGGTTTGGTGAAAATATTTCAGAAAGAATTGATTTGGACAGATTGAGACAAGTACTTATTTCAGCAATTTAAGTGTATCTCTTCGTTGTATTTTACCCGATTCTCTTTTAGGGCTTCTGGAAGTTTCGTTTTTATAAATGGCAGTAGTGTTTGGTCCATAAAATGCATAATTACCAAAATATTGATTGACTTATTAACTTGATTTACAGTACACTATATAGTACTATTAATAAACTTATAAAGGTGTTCTATGAGTAAAGTGACAGCCAACGAATTAAAAACAAAAGGTGTTTCTGTCTTTGATAAAATTCTGAAAGACGAGTACGAAGCGACAATTACTGTCCGTGGGAATAATAAGTATGTTGTTATGGATATGGAGCGCTATAATTATCTTCGTATCTGCGAACTGGAAGCGGCGTATAAGGAAACCATGGAAGCTCATGCAAAAGGAGATTATATTGAAGAAAGCGTAGCGGATCATATAAAACGGTTGGATGAAGACTTATAGGATCCACTATACTAGCCCGTTTCGAAAACGGGCCAAACGATTCAGGCGACGCCACCCGGAGATGGTAAAGCGATATGAAAAGACGCTCCAAATATTAGAAGTGAACCCCTTTCACCCCACTCTACGATTACATCGATTAAGTGGCAAGTTACATAGTCTTCATTCGGTATCAATCAATCGTCAGTACCGGATTTTACTTCATTTTGTAATCAAAGATGATTTGATTATTCCCGTAGATGTCGGAAGTCATGATGAAGTATATTAATGAATTTTGGAAATTTTAAGTGTATTTATTCGATGTATTTTTCCTGTTTCAGTCTCAATAAATTTGAGGATAAAATAAATTTCTTTTGGCTCTTCATATTTTTCCAATGAATCAAATGATATTTCCATTTTTTCCCCTTCCACCACTAACACCACTTTCTCTCCCAGTGATTCATCGGGAAAGCCGGCAACAAAAAAACGTCTGTTTCTAATCACAGATGTCAATTTTACTTCCACCTCTTCAGGAATAATTTTCACACCACCGCTGTTTATTATATTATCGAAACGTCCCAACCAGCGGAATGATGTTTCATTGAT
>CAZBEY010000087.1:2101-6917 GCA_964491015.1 uncultured bacterium
GTTTCTGTCATTCCGTAGGTTTCATAAACCCTTGTTGAAACAGATTGAAGTTTCTTAATCAAACTTTGATTCACTCGTCCACCACCCACGATAAGTACTTTTACTTTGTTTAATAGATCAAGGCTCTTTTCCAACTGAAGCGGTACCATGGCTGCAAAATCTATTATATCTTCGATTTCTTTCAGCGGACTGGACGTCGGCTCCACCACTTTCAAATCCATTCCCAATTCCATGGCGCGGACCACCATCATTTTCCCGGCAATATATTTCATAGGTAGACAAAGTAAGGCGGTGTCACCTTTTTTAAGATGAAAAGTTTGACCAGTAAGTGATGCCGAATTTTTCATCCATTCCTTCTTAACAGACATTTTTTTTGGTGCACCTGTAGAACCTGATGTCTGTAAAACTATATCATTGTTTCCACTCATCCATTCACAAATAAACGTGTTTATGTCTTTCCAGATGGGCGTTTCATCTTTCCATAATTTTCCAGTTTTTACCGATATAGGTGATGGAATATTATTGGTGAATAATTGTCCGGTTCCCAAACCCTGGAACCCCTTTGGATTGATTTTAGACGTCCATTGGGCAATGGCGTTGAGCCCTATGTTTGATTCCAAGGCCGATGTTACCCACCAACCGATTTCCCGCTCTTCAGCCAATCGAATCCATTGCTCACATTCTGAGAATCCACCAAGGAGACTGGGTTTAAGGACTAGGTACTGCGGTTTGACAATATTTAACATTTCAATCCGATTTGTTTTATCCACAAGGGGAATCAATTCTTCGTCCAGGGCAATAGGGACGGGCGACGACTTGCAAAGTTCTGAAAGGAGCTCCCACTGACCTGCTTGTATTGGCTGTTCAATAGAATGGAGATCAAAGCTACCCAATAATTCCAGTTTCTCATTGGCATCTGATTTTGAGAAAGCACCATTAGCATCTACACGCAGTTCAATATCATTTCGGCTGAAGCGAGAGCGGATTGATTTTAAAATCATCAATTCTTTCTCGAAATCCAAGGCTCCGATTTTTATTTTTATACAGGTCCACCCCTCCAATAATTTCTCTTCCACCTGTTTCATCATGAAGTCAGGATTGCCCATCCAAACTAATCCATTAATGGATATTGGTGATTGGGAACTGGCGAGTGGTGTGGTAAAGTAAGTTTGCCCGCCGCCGTTTATTAAATCCAGGTGAGCCATTTCCAATCCACAGCGAATGGATGGAAACAATCTTAACATAGAAGAATCTTCAATAAATAGGTTTGGATCGGTGGAAATTTCATTCAGTTTTGATTCAATCTTATTAAAATTATCAATACTTAATCCAGGTAATGGGGCGCATTCACCCATGCCGGTTTTACCATTTTCGGATAGGAAAAGGAACCACACATCCCGCGTTTTCATGGTTCCTCGTGATGTACCTGCTGGGTGTTTAAACACCAATTTGCGTTTTGACCAAGATGCTTTCATTTATTATTTTGCCACAGAGACACAAAGATCACAGAGATTTTTTAATGGAACATCTTTCTGGCCTTTTCGGCAAATTCATAGGTTTAATCCTAAAACAAAAAGGATAGTAAACAGAAATGTACCAATAGCCTGTTTCTTCAAATATGGATCAAAAGATTGGTAGTCATTCCTTCCTAATATTTCTTTCGCTGGTTTTATAAAAAGAATGTATCCGAAAAGAAAATACCAAACTGTTTTAATATCAGGAAGCGTATAAGCCATCGCGAGCAATATGCCACCAATATTTAATAATAAATGATATTGCTTTGCCCATTGAATCCCCATTCGCACCACCGTTGTATTTTTACCTGTTTTTTCATCTGCCTTATGATCCCGCATATTATTGATATTCAACACTGCTGTCGTAAAAAGCCCAATGGCCGAAGCGGGCAAAAGTAATTTCCAACTGAAAGTATGTGTCTGAAGAAAGTAAGAACCGAGGACGCCCAGCCAACCGAAAAAAAGAAATACAAATAAATCACCTAAACCGGAATAGCCATAAGGATTTTTTCCCATTGTATATTTTACTGCTGCACCAATAGCGGTTAGTCCCAACACTGCGAATAATCCTGCCTGGACCAAATCCAATCCACGGGTTCCTTCCCGGATTAACCAGATACCGGCGATGGAACATAACAAAGCAATGATCCACATGGCTTTTATCATTTGAGCTTTACTGATCAAGCCCGTCTGCAACGTCCGATCCGGACCGACCCGGTTCACATTATCGGTTCCTTTCACGTAGTCACCATAATCATTGGCTAAATTAGATAAAATTTGTAAAAACAGGGTGGTGGTCAACGCCAATCCAAAAATAAGGCCATTGAAATAACCATCAGCCGCTGCCAATCCGCTCCCCATGATGATGCAGGAAAAAGCCAAGGGCAGTGTCCGTAACCGAAATGCTTTAATCCATTTATTCATAACACTAGTGCCACAAAGTCGCTGATACCATAAATATCTATATCTAAAATTTTCTCTGTGTCCTCTGTGTCTTCGTGGCTTATCAAGGAAACTTAGGATATTTATCAAAATCCGGTTTTCGTTTTTCCACAAATGCATCTCGCCCTTCTTTCGCTTCATCGGATAAATAATAGAGCAATGTAGCATTCCCGGCCAGTTCTTGAATCCCAGCCTGTCCGTCCAGTTCCGCATTGAATGCCGATTTTAACATACGGATAGCTAATGGTGAGTTTTTTTGGATCTTTTTTGCCCATTCAATAAATGTATCTTCCAGTTTTTCCAGCGGAACAACCGTGTTCACCAATCCCATATCCAAAGCCTGATGAGCATCATACTGATCACATAAATACCAGATTTCCCGTGCTTTCTTTTGTCCAACTATTCGGGCTAAATAGGAGGCACCGAATCCGCCATCAAATGATCCTACTTTTGGTCCTGATTGACCGAATCGTGCATTCTCGGCGGCAATAGTTAAATCACACACAACGTGGAGTACGTGTCCACCGCCTATAGCCCAGCCGGCCACTGCTGCAATAACTACTTTGGGAATTGACCGAATCTGCTTCTGCAGATCCAGCACATTCAAACGGGGGACTTCATCTTTCCCCACGTATCCGCCATGACCCCGGACGCTTTGATCGCCGCCGCTACAGAAGGCTTTACCTCCTTCACCGGTGAATACAATCACTTGAATCTTTTCATCGTCCCGGCAAAGGTTCATTGCATCAATCATTTCTTTCACGGTTCTTGGTGAGAATGCATTGTGTTTTTCCGGCCGATTAATACTAATTTTTGCAACTCCTTCGAATAAATCAAATTTGATCTCTTCGTATTTTTTGATTGTTTTCCAATTATTTTTCCATTCCATAATAAACTCCTATTTCACCACATAGAAATAATCAATTTCTGTGACTCTGTGTCCCCATGGTTAATTTTTTGAATATATTTTCATTTATTTTCATTTTGCTAAATATTTCCAGAATTCCCGAAATAAATCCATCCAGGGCAGACTGCAATTCTTTGACCGTGAGAGCACTTCGATAATCCAGTCCAAATTCCTTTGCAGTCATTTTTGCCGTACGATTATGCGGCGTTGTAAAAAGTTCTATGATATCTTTTTGCTTCGCCGGCCCTGGAATTATATTAAAAATGCCGCCACCGCCGTCATTTAAAACTACAATCCGTAGGTTTTTCGGAAATTCATGATTCAGCCATAGTCCGTTCCTGTCATAGAAAAACGCCAAATCACCAACAAGTAAAGTGTGGATCCGGTTCGGTTCCGCCAAGGCATGACCCACCGCAGTACTCACCGTTCCGTCAATTCCCGATGTGCCTCGATTGGACCAGACATCAATCGTTGGATCATTCAATCCAATAAAATTGGCTATTCTAACAGGCATGCTGTTCCCCAAATGAAGAACGCTATTCTCCGGTAAATTGTCCATAACATATTTGACAGCGCTGAAATAATTAAAATCAGATTCATTTAATTTTGATTTTAACATTGATTCAACTTTAGTTTGTACTGTAGTCAGGATAGAACGATAACTGTTCTGGTTTGGAGCGGTGATTTTTCTTTTCACCCATTCTTCAAAGAAAAGAGTTGGCTCAACCTGAACTATTTTTGTGATACTCTGAAATGGATCTCCTACCATTCCAAGGCCGATATGCCAGTGAGTGCTTGGTTTATGTTTTCTTAAATACAATTTTAAATTTTTTGAAATCAAGGATCGTCCAAAAGTAATCAAAAAATCCGGTTTTAACCTTTCATTGTTGGTGTTAAAAACAAGATCAGCTGATTTAATAACATTATTAACGCTGTGAAGATTGCTAATCACATCCCCAACAATGGGGATATCTATTTGATTCAGGTACTCAATCAATTCTGGATTTGGTTCAGACTGCCCACCTAAAAACATCACTTTATCAGCATTTTTTAATTCAGTCTGCAACTCCTGCCAAACAACTTCAGGTATTTTATCGTTATTAACTTTTCTCCGTATCGTCTGTGACTCTGTGGCAAGTTCTATTTCATCGGGATAAAACGGTTCCTGGACAGGGATATTCAAATGGACAGGACCATTCGACCCGGATAATGCCAATTCAAGTGCATCCTCACCCACATGGATATTGTTCTGATCAAAGATAAAACTCCCTTTTACATGAGGTTCGTATAAATTCTTCTGGTGTATTGTTTGTCCATCCCACTGGTCAATCAGCTCCTGAGGACGGTCTGCTGTTAGGACAATTAATGGAACGTTCTGGTAAAATGCTTCTGTGACTGCCGGAGCAAAATTCTGCACGGCCGTTCCTGATGTACAAACCAAAACGACAGGTTC